>DATDHP010000474.1:0-2823 GCA_036521515.1 Vicinamibacterales bacterium | reverse complement strand
AAGCGAGTCGTCGCGCGCCACATCGACGGACCCGCAACCGCCGGCGAGATCGTCGATCACCAGCCGCTCGCGGATCTGGGACTCGACTCGATGCGATCGATCAACCTGCTGCTCGAGCTGGAAACAGAGTTCGGCGTCGTGTTTCCCGACGAAGAACTGACGGGCGAAAACTTCCGGACCGTCGCCGCAATCGAATCGCTCGTCGGCCGCCTTCGCGGCACGGCGGCGGCATCATGGAAGTAAGCACGAGTCAGGATTTCGCCGCCATCGGCGCCCGGATTGAGGCGGCGATGCCGGTGCTTGGCCGCCACGCCGCCCGCGTCGACAGGGAGAACACATTCCCGACGGAAAGCGTGGAAGCCGTCCGCGAGTCCGGCCTGATGGCGTTCTTCGTGCCGCGCGAGCACGGCGGTCTCGACGGCTGCATGGTGGACTTTGCCGCGACCGCGGCGGCTCTCGGTGAAGAGTGTCCGTCCACAGCGATGATCTGGGCAATGCACTGTCAACAAGTCGCCGTGCTGGCGGCCACGCCGTCGGCGGTGCGCGCCGCGGTGCTGCGGCGCATTGCGGCGGCGGGGACGCTCGTCGGCTCGGTGACCACGGAGCCCGGAAGCGCGGACCTGCTGCGCGTCACCTCGTCGCTCGTGGCGCGTGGCGACGGGGATCTGCGCGTCACCCGCTCCGCGCCGGTCGTGAGCTACGGCGCAGAGGCCGGCTTCTTCCTGATCACCATGAGGCACCCTGACCGGCCGGAGCCAGTCCTCGTCCTGATTGAACGCGGAGATGGCCGCCTGGAGACCGTCGGCGGCTGGGACGCGCTCGGGATGCGCGGTACGCAGAGCGTGGCGATGCGTTTCGACGTCACCGTGCCGTCTACCCGCGTCATCGGAGAGTCCTTTCGAGACGTGGCGGCTCGCACGATGATTCCGGTCGGGCATCTCGGCTGGGCCGCCCTGTGGCTGGGGGCCGCGCGCGGGCTGTATCGGCGGACCGTGCGGCGGCTGCGAGAGCTGGGGGCGCAGCACCAGCGCAATCTGGCTTCGGAATCGCTGCGCGCGAAAATGGCGGAAATCCGCCTGCAGCTCGACTTGCTGGCGGCGCTGGTCTCAACGGTTGCCATCCGTGTGGATTGTCTGCGCAGCCGTGACGCGTCGATCGAGAGATACCGGGAGCCTGCGTTCATCATTCAGGTGAACAACCTGAAGGTGAGCGCCTCGCGCATCTCGTTTGCCGTGGCCGACGCGCTCATGGAGGTCTGTGGCCTCTTCGACGGCTATCTGAGAGCGTCGGATCTCGGCACCGAGCGCGTGTTCCGCGATCTGCGCTCGGCGTCGCTCATGTATTCGAACGAAAGGCTGCTGCAGGCGTCCGGCAACCTGCTGTTCATCGGCAGCACGTCACTCCTGAATACCTCGACGGACTCCGAAACACCTGCGGGGGTGAGGACCAGATGAATCCAGCCACCACGCGTTCGCGCACCGGACAGCCATCGATCGAATGGACGGCGCTGCAGTTCCTGTGTCGTTCGGTCTACGAGGGCGAATGGTATCCGGCCGCGCTCCGCGATCTCATCGCCCGGCCGACGTTTGTCTGGGGACGGCTTCTGGAATCGGCTCTCCGCAACAAGCTCCAGGCACTCGTCTCCTCCACGCTGCTTCACCCTATGTACAAGGAGTGCGTACCCGATCGCGTCCGGAGCCACTTTCATGCGATTACGGGCCTGACGCGGCACCGGATTCAGATCCTGTCCGAGGCCAGCGGTGCTGTATTGCCGCATCTCTCGTCGGCACACATCGCCGTCGCCGCGCGCAAAGGAATCCTCTTCGAGCATCTGCTGTACGGCGCGCGCGGCATCCGCGTGTTCTGTGACGTCGATCTCATGGTGCCGCCGTCCGACATGCCGCGCCTCGTAGGCGTGTTGTTCGAGCTTGGCTTCAGCGTCGGTGAGTGGGACCTGTACGCGGGGCAGGTCGTGCCACACGATCGCGTGACGCTGATTACCTACCGGCTCAATCCGGATCACGCCCCACGCATGGTGCGCCCGACGGCCGATCCCTTCGTCCCGTGCATCGAAATGGACCTGGCCTGCAGTTTCACGTGGGCTCGAAGCGACTACCAGGTTCCGCTCGAGGACGCGTTTGCCAGCGTGCGACCGGTCGCCATCAGGGGAATGGGCGAGGCGGTCCCGGTCTTCTCGCCCGACTACATCGTCATCGACGGCATCATGCACCTGTTCCGCGAAGCGTTCGTCCAGAGCTCGCGCGAGCGGGCCAATGCCATTGCGATGAGCGCATTTCTCGACGTGCTGCTGCTGTGGCGCTGGTACCGCGACAGCCATCCGGGCCGGACGCTCGACTCCGTGCTCGGACGGTTTGGGTTGGCAGAGCCGGCCGCATGGGTGTTGGGCCACGCGGATCGACTCGTTGGCACCTCCGCGACGCGTGAGGCCGGGCTGGACAGATTGGCCACCGAACAATGGCTCGGCACGTTCCGCGCCGCCGGCGGCGCGCTGACGCCGTGGAGCGGGGACATGCGCGCCCGTCTGCAGGCTGGGACGCCGATGGGGATCGGCGAGGGCGAGTTGGCCCTGTGACCCGGCGCTCGACGCGAACGGTCCTGCTCACCGGCGTCACCGGCAATCTCGGCGCGTTCGCAGCGGGCCGGCTGCTGCGACGCGGCGACGTGGTGTTCGCGCTCGTGCGCTCACGCGAGCAACCTGGCCTGGCCCGGAGGAGAGCGCTTCGCTCGATGGCGGCCGTCCTGCCGGCGCCGCTGAGCACCGAGGAGCACGACCGTCTGTGCATCGTGGATGCGGACATCAGC
>DATDHP010000473.1:0-2822 GCA_036521515.1 Vicinamibacterales bacterium | reverse complement strand
CTGATGCCGAGATCGGTCCGAACGCCGACGAAGAAGAGCCGCTGGCGCATCTGCGGCACACCGAGCCACTGCGCGTCAAGCAGGCGGGCTTCGACGCGATAGCCGCAGGCGCGGAGCGCGGCGAGCACGCGCTTGAACGTCCCCTTGGCGACCCCACGGACGAGACCCGCGACGTTTTCGGCAACGAAGACGCGCGGCTGGACTTCGCCAACGAGCCGCGCGAACTCGAAGAAGAGATCATCGGTCCGCTGACGCGTCTCGGAGTACTGCTTGACTTTCCCCCAGTGTGCTTCGAGCGCGCCGGCTGATGAGAAACTCGCACAGGGCGGCGAGCCGTCGAGCACATCGAGGGCGCCGTGCGCCAGTCCGGTCGCCTGCTCGAGATCACCGCCGCGAACGAGTCGGATATCGCGCGGATCGAGATGCGTCGTCGGCGCGTTCGCGACATAGCTGGCACGCGCGGCGTCGATAAATTCATTCGCCCAGAGGACGCGAAAGCCAGCGAGCCGGTAGCCGAGCGAGCTGCCACCACAGCCGGAGAACGTTGACGCGACCGTGAAGCCGTTCCACGGAATCGCGGCGATCTCGGCCATCGACGGCAGGCGGTACGGCGGCTTGGTCATCGCGCGGCGTCAAGCAGGTCGGCGAGGACGATCAGCAGGACCGCGACCCAGAGCGGGGCGCGGCCAATCGCGCTGATCAGCGTGACGATAAACGCGGCGACGAGCAGGACGAGGACGAGCGTCGTCACGGTCATGAGGTCTCCCAACCGCCAGCGAGACGGATCCAGAGCCGGAAACAGCCGCCGCACCGGAACCGGGTCCAACTCTCGGGAATCCGCAGGCAGGCACCGCACGAGCAGTCGAGGACGTCGATCGTCATGGCGTCTCCGGCTCCGATGCCGACGGTGGCCCGTCGGGTTTCGCGCGACCACTCCATTCGTAGCCGCAGGACGGACAGCGGTAACTCGTCTCGAGATGCTCGTCGATCACGGCGAACGTCTCCGGCGCATCCGGCCCGAAGAGCTTCGCACGCTCGGCGTCAGTAAAGAACGGCTGGAGATCGAGACCGGCGGCGTCGTCGAGTTTGAGTTGCTCGACGTTCCAGAGCGCAAGCTCGGCGGACCGGTTGTCATACATTGCCAGCCGGCGCTTCTGCTCGTCGCTAAGTCCCGTCCGGCGAACGGCGACGAGCGTCTCGCCATCGGCGTCGACGACCCGGAGGCGTTCGATGCCGGCTTCGGCGGCCGCTTCGAGGACGCCGTTTCCGGCGAGGACCATGCCGGCTTCGTCGATGACGATCGACCGCGCGGCGCCGACCGTCTGGAGCGCCTCGACGACGAGGCCGAGATTCCGGGGCGTATGCTGGCGCCGATTCACCGGATCCGGCGTGAGATCGCGGATGTGATCCATCGAATGCAACTCCTCGGCTACGTGGGATACGTCTGGGGTCCACGGCCGGCGACGCGCACGCGCTGGACCGCGCGGTTACGTTCGGGGAGAAAGAGTTCCGTCGAGGCGCCCTCGGCGACCCACGATACCGTGACCGGCGCGGTGCACTGCCGCACGGCCGAGAGCATCGTCCGGTTCGCGGGATCCCAGGTATTCGCGGCGATCCGCGGTTTTGTCTGCGGACCGGGCATCACGTTGAAGACGGCGACGAGATCCGGCTGTCCGGCGCGGATGACCTGCACACTCCGCACGCCCGCCGTCGGCGCCGGGACGCGGAGATCGAATCCGGTGGGATCGCCGAGCATGATGACCGTCAGCGCGGTCGTAAAGTCGACGGGCTCATGGGCGAGCGCCTTCATCTGCCATCTGCGTTCGCTCATCATCGTCGGCTCTGAGGGCATACCCGCCGGTACCGGTGGCGGCGGCGGCCACGCCGTGGTGACATCGCGGATAAGAAGCTCTCGGTCGTCGAGCAGGGTGATCGCCGCGTCGGGCCACGACACACGCAGGGGCGCATAGCTGATCGTCGGCTCGACCGGCACATGCCACGTCGTGTCACGCAAGGCGAAGGCGGCTTCCATCTTCGCGCGATGGGCGACCGAGTACCGCGTAAATTTCGGTAGCTCCAGAGGATTCTGGACATGACTGCGGTCGAACACGACGAGGAGATCCGGCTCACCGGGGATCCACAGCACGCTGCGGCTCCATTCGTGAAACCAATGCGGCGGCGGATCATAAAATTTGGATGGCAACACATCGCCACCGACCGTGCCGGCGAGATAGTGGGCGTCGGGCCACACCTGGTGCACGAGCGCGGAGCGGAATTCCATGGTCGTGCCCCAGCCCTGGTGCAGCATGCCGTTGGTGCCTTCGCCGATATTTGGTCTCCCGCCGTAGCCGAGTGGATGCGTCAATGCCCACGCGCCCTTGCGGTAGATCATCAGGTCCCCGTGGTAATTGACCGTGTGATCGACGTAGCCGCACTCTGCATCCTGCGGAAAGTGCGCGAAGAAGTGCGAGGCGTCCGCCTCCCACGAGGTGCGCGCCGACAGGATGCCTTGCCCGGCGGCGAACCAGTGCAGTGGCAACGTCGTACGCGAGACGCGCGGTCCATAGGGATCGAAGCGCAAGAACCCGCGCGCGCCGTTGAGCGCGGGCTCAGCACTGCCCGCTCCCGTCGCACCATTCAGCGCGACGAGGGTATGGACCAAATCGTTCGTTACCGGATCAGCGAAGAGCATCGAGAGCCCCTGCACTTTGTAGAGGCCGACGCCACGCGGGTGTTCTTCGTCACCCCACTGCAGCGGGTCGGCGAAGTCACTCGTCAGCATGTACGTCGTGCGGAGCTTGGCATCCTCCAACCACGCCGTG
>DATDHP010000472.1:0-8749 GCA_036521515.1 Vicinamibacterales bacterium | reverse complement strand
GCAGGGATGCGTCTGGCCACTTCGACGGTCAGCCATCCCGACCCGGCGCCAATCTCCGCAACCGCCATGCGATCGCGCAGGTCGAGGAGCCGCGCCAGCTCGTCGATCTCCTGACGCTGGGCGGAGGCGGCGCCCCTGGCGGCCGCGAGCACCACGCCCGCGACCACGACGGCAGCGACGATGAGCACGCGCGGCCGGCGCAGCGAGCGCAGAAAGTTGGTCCTTCGAGCGGTCATCGTTCACCTCATTTCACGAACGCCGCGTCGTAGTGCAGCGCCCGGGCGGCCCTGTAGACGCGGCGCACGCCCAGTTCCGCGAACCAGCGGTCGAGATCGTCGCGCGTGAAGATGCCGGCGGCGCGGCCGGCCGTGCTCCGCAACAGCCCGGCGATCCAGCGCGGCGCGTTGACGTCCGAATAGATCAAGTACCCGCCCGGCTTCAGCACGCGCCGCATTTCGAGGAGCGCCGCCTTCCACTCAGGAAGGTGATGTGTCGTCTTGTTCGTGGCCACGATATCGAACCGCGCATCGCCGAACGGAAGATGCGCCGCGTCGGCATTGACGAACGACACGTCGCGGCGACCGGACGAGGCGTGTCGCGCCCGATCGATCTGCGTCGCGTCGACGTCGACACCGACCGCGTGCAGGCCGAAGGTGCCCGCCACCCGGAGAGCTGCCGCCCCATTGCCGCAGCCGACGTCGAGATACGTCCGCGCCTCGTGCGCCGCCAGGCGGCGGACACGGCGCACCGCGTGCTCGGCGACCCTTCGGCTGTGCCCGCGGCTGCTGACGATACGCTTCTCGAACGACCCCATTCTCATGACACGTGGGCCTATCACCACCTGACGGGTCCGGGCGCTGCGAAGTTCCTCGAGATCAGTCGCACGGGAACGCCGCGGGATCGCTCGCGACGCCGGGTCCGCCCGCGAGCGTCTGGTGGTACTCGCGGATGGTGCCGGTCTTCGTGTCTGTTACCGTCAGCTGGTACTCAGCCGACGTCAGCCATGCCCTGTCGATTCTGATGCCACCCGCGGAGCACGCCTTCGTCAGCTTGACGGCGAGCTGCGGGATGCCGTCGTTCCGGAACTTGAAGAACCCGACGCGTCCGATCCTTTCCGCGTGTGCCGCCGCACCGCCGTTATCGCCCTGGTCGCGCCAGCGTACGGTCGCCTGGTAGCGGCCGTCGAGCAGGCACGCGGTGCCTCGCGCCTCCACGCAGTGCGGGCCCGGTTCGGTGATGCGATAGACGACGCGCCCGATGTCGCCGGTCACGTAGATGGTGCCCGATTCAGCTACCGTCACACCGTTGAACCACAGCGTCGGCACCGAGATGTCCGGCACGAATGGCATCCCGAGCGAAAGGTTCGAGGCGATCGTGGTCACCACTCCGGTCCCGAGATCGATCCGCCGCAGACGTCCGGCAGCAGCCTCGACAACGAGCAGATTGCCGTTGCCGTCGACTGCCAGGCCCTCTGGTTCGGCCAGTCCTCCCGCAACCTGCTGCGGCGTCGACAACACCACGCCGTCGGCCACGACCTGCCAGATGACGCCGGTAGCGGCATCGCCGACCCACAGGTCGTCATCGGTGGCCGCCAGGCCCGCGGGGATGGACAGACCGCCCATGAGCGTGGAACGCACGGTGCCGTCGGCGCTCGAGCGCACGACCTGGCCGGTCGCCAGCTCGGCGACGATGAGATCGCCCTGGAAGCGGATGGCATTGAGCGGCAGCGCGAAATCGCGCGCGTCGAGCACGAACTGACCGGTCGCACGGTTGCGCACCTGGACGGCGTTCTCGGGCCAGGAGACGAGGATCAGGTTCTCTCCATCCCACGAGACGTTGGTCGGCCGCGCAATGCCCGCCCCCGGCTGGCTGGTCGTGAAATTGGACAGCTCGAAGCGCAGGAGGCTGCCGTTGCGCGCGTTGAACTCGGAGAGCGAGGTGGTGTCGGCGACAACGACGCCGTCGGCGCCACGGCCTCTCGGCACCACCGCCACGCCGCCCGGGACCGCCAGTCCCGGAGGACGGACGAGGCTCACGTCGCCGCGCGTGGTGATCTTGTACAGCGCGCCATTGTTGTTCAGCGAGACGAACGACGTTCCGTGCGAATCGACGCCGATGTCGTCGATGCCGGGCGGCAGGCGCGCGATCACCGTCTTGCTACCGGTGTGCACGTTGATGCGAAACACCTCGCCCAGCTGCTTGTCGCAGACGTAGAGCCGTCCCTGGCGATCGAACTCCGTGCTGACGGGAACGCCGAGACCGCCCGCGACGATCGTGAACGCGCCGGTCTGCGGATCGATCCTGACGACGTCGCCGCTGAACCAGCGCGGCGCGTAGATGAACCCGTCGGGCCCCACCGTCAAGCCGCAGTACGCGTCCGCGGGCGCCTCGGTGATGAGACGGGGCGGCGCCAGCAGGTGCGGGTCGACTTCGTAGATGCCTCCGGTGCCGCCATGGCACTCGCTGGCGAACAGGCGGCCATCGGCGGAGAAGGCCATCGCATTCAGGCCGGGGGCGACGAACTGATAGCTGACGGCGCCACCCGGCGTCCGGCGGCCGATGGAGCCGGTGACGATCGTGACCCAGTACATCGAGCCGTCGCCGCTGAAGTCGACGTCATCCGGCGTCTCGATCCCGTCATCCGATGTGAAGCGCTGGAGGATCTTGCCGGTGCGCTTGTCGAGGCGGAGGATGTCGCGTCCGAGGAAGCTGGTGACCCACAGCTCGTCGTGGCTGTCGATCGTCATGCCATAGACGCCGCGAATCTCGTTGCCGAGCGTGAGCAGATCCACGTTGGCGCCGCTTGCCGCCGCCGGCCGCGGCGCGAGCACGCACCCCAGCAACAGGACCCAGGAGACACACTGATATCCACGCGGAAGTCTCATGACCTCTTCTCCTCTTCCGATGAAATGGTCCGGCTGCCGCCGGCCACGGGGCGCGCCGCTGCTACCGAAGGGCGCCGAGCAGATCGCTGGCGACGATCCTCAGCTGCATGTTCGACGTGCCTTCGTAAATCTTGCCGATCTTGGCGTCGCGGTAGAACTTCTCCGCCGGGAAGTCCTTGACGAAGCCGTTGCCGCCGAATACTTCCACTGTCTCCGAGGCCACGCGCTCGGCAACCTGCGACGCAAAGTATTTCGCCTTCGCCGACGCGGTAATCAGCAGCGGCAGCGCACACCTGGCGTCGGCGAGGCGCGCCGCGTTGTACACGAGCAGCCGCGCTGCGTCGATGTCGATCGCCATGCGCGCGAGATCGAACTGCACGGCCTGGAAGCTGCCGATCGCCTGCCCGAACTGGCGCCGCTTCTTCGCGTAGCCGACCGCGGCCTGATGGGCGCCCTGCGCGAGTCCCAGCATCTGTGCCGCGATGCCGATGCGTCCGCAGCTCAGGATCGAAGTGGCGATGTCGAAGCCGGCGCCGACGGGCCCGAGCAGCGCGCCGCGGCCGAGGCGCACGTCCTGCAGCACGAGCTCGCACGTCGAGCTGGCGCGGATCCCGAGCTTGTCTTCCTTCCTGCCGACGCTCCACCCCGGGATCGAGCGGTCAAGGACGAACGCGCTGATGCCGCGCTTCTGGCCGTTGACCATCACCTGCGCGAAGACGACGACGATCCCTGCCTCCGCACCGTTGGTCGTCCAGGACTTCCGTCCGCTGAGGACGTAGCCGTCGCCATCGTGCCGGGCAACCGTCTCCAGCGCGAAGGCGTCGCTGCCCGCGCCCTGCTCGGAGATCGAGAACGCGCCGACGGTGTCGCTGGCGAGCGCGGTGAGATGGCGCCGCTTCTGCTCCACGCTGCCCCACGCGGCGATCGCCCCAGCGACCAGCACGTTCTGCACGTCAACGACGACTGCGACGGCAGGATCCACGCGCGACAGCTCTTCGATGGCGAGCGCGACCATGAAGTGGGTCCCGCCACGTCCACCGTACTCCGCTGGAACACCCAGGCCCATGAGTCCCGCCTCGAAGAGCTGGCGCAACAGCGCCGGCGACAGCGCCGCGTCGCGATCCATCTCGCGCACGAGCGGGGCAACCTTCTGCTCCGCGAAGCCGCGCACGTCATCGCGGAACTGCTTCTCGTCGGCCGCCAGCTCTGTCAGCGGCCGTACCGGGTCGGTGGTCGCACTCGTCGTCATCCCAGTCCTCCCGTCCTCGCGATAAACGGCGCCGCATGAACGCTGCGGATCACGTTCTGCAGGTCGGCGGACAACGTCTGGAGAAACTCCGGCGTGTTGTGGATAAAGAAGTGGTTGCCCTGGAACATGCGCAGCGTGAACCGCCGCGAGTGCACGCTCCACGCCGCCACCCGCTCCGGCGCGACGTCGCCGTCCGCCCAGCCGCCGAACGCGGTCATCGGCATGTCGAACGGCGGCTCAGGCGTGTACTCGAGCGATTCGTCGAGCGAGAAGTCGGCGCGGATGATGGGCAGCAGCAACTGCATCAGCTCGCGGTTCTGGATGACGGCCTGCGGCGTGCCGTCGAGGCGCTGCAGCTCCTGCAGCAGCTCGTTGTCGCCGAGCGAGCGCCGCGGCGGCGACGTGCGGGGAAGATGCGGAGCCCCGGCGCCGGAGACCATCAGGTGCACCGGCGTCGGCGCATGCCGCGCGCGCAGACGCCTCGCCAGCGCGAAGGCCACGAGCGCGCCCATGCTGTGGCCGAAGAACACGAACGGCTTGTCGAGGTAGTTGTCGAGCGCGCCGTCGATCGCCTCCACGAGCCTCGGGAACGATGTGTAGAGCGGCTCCGCCAGCCTGGTTTCGTGCCCCGGCAGCTCGATCGCGCAGACGTCCACGGCCGGGCCAAGGCGGGCCGGCCACGAGCGATACGCCGAGGCGCCGCCGCCGGCATAGGGAAAGCAGAACAGGCGGATCGGCGCGCACAGGCTTTCGGCCGGCCGCACGACCCAACGGGACGGTGCAGAAACAATCACTGGTACACCCTTACGGCGGCGACCGGCGACCGGTCGAGCAGACCGCACTGGACAAAGAAGCGGCAGTACGTCGCGAGCAGCTCTTCGCTGATCGGCGGACACGAGATGCCGGACCCGGCGAGGCCATGGAGCGCCTGGCGGCAATCGAACAGCGGGATGCCTTCGTCGCCCATCTCGGGGCGGAAGAACGGGATGAGCGGCGCCAGCGCGTTGTCGGGCTCCTGCCGGACGGTCTCGTGGAGCTCCGCCAACCACCTGTCATACGCGATCGTTTTCACCGGATAGCCGAGCGCGCGAATCCACTCGACGATCTGGCCCCATGCCAGCGGCGCGGGATTCACGATATGAAACGCGCGGCCGACGGAGGAGGGCTGCAGCGAGAGATAGACAATCGATTTCGCACAGTAGTCGACAGGCGTCAGGTCGAGACCGATGTTGAGCTCGGTCATCGTCCCCATCTGCACGCACCCACCCACCATCCGGCTGAAGAGATCGTCCGGGTTGGACACGCCGGTTTCGCTGTGGCCAGTGATCATCCCTGGCCGATAGATGGTGACCGGGATGCCGCGCGATTCCGCCGTCCGTACGAGCTGTTCGGCGACCCACTTGGTCTGGCTGTATCCCGTGCGCAGGCCTTTCGAATCCGGCACGTCGTCTTCGTAGATCACCCCCGCGAGGTCACCCTGGTAGCCATAGAACACGCGCAATGTCGACAGGTGATGGAATGGCCGCCTGCGCCCGAGGCCCGCGAGCCTGAGCGCCTCGTGTGTACCGAGCACGTTCGCGTCTTTGAGCGATCCGTACGGATACGCAAAGTTGACGAGCGCGCCACTGTGATAGACCGCGTCGACCCGATCGGCGAGGGCTGCGAAGTCGGTCTCCGTCAGCCCGAAGCGCGGCAGGCCGAGATCGCCGCGCACGACGTGCAGACGCTGCGCAGCGGACTCGTCGAGCAACTGGTGCTCGGCGAGCCGCGCGTGGAGACGTGTGCGCCCATCGGCTGAGGTGCGGCAGCGCACCAGGCAGAACAGATCGGCGTCCGTCTGCCGCAGCAGCTCGGCGACGAGAAAGGTCCCGAGGAAGCCCGTGGCTCCGGTGACGAAGATCGCGCTCACAGATGCCTCCCGTCAGCTCGCCGCGGCCACGGACGGATCGAGGACCGCCTCGGCTGCGAGATCGAGGTCCTCGGTCGCCATCACACCGCCGGCACGAATCACGGCGGCCAGGCCGGCAACCGTCGGTGCCTGATACACGCTGCGCAGCGGCAGCTCGACGCCGAACGTTTCACTGATGCGCGCCACGACCTGCGTCACCATGAGCGAGTTGCCGCCGAGCGTGAAGAAGCTGTCGTGCACGCTCAGCTCGCGCACGCTGAGCAGATCGGACCAGATGGCCGCCAGCTGCTCTTCGGTGGCGTCGCGCGGGGCGACCACGTTCGTGCGTTCCTGCTGCAACGCGAGCCATGCCGGGCTGGCAAGGCGTCCGCGATCGACCTTGCCGTTCGCGGTCAGGGGCAGCGCTTCGAGCGTCACGATCTGCGCCGGCACCATGTAGTCGGGCAGCTTGGTGTGCAGGAAGCTGGTGAGGGCGTCGGGTTCCAGCGCCTCGGCGCCGCGGCCGACGACATACGCCACGAGCCGCCGCTGCTCGTTGCTCGTCCCGACCGCCACGACCACGGCCGTCTGCACCGCGCCGTGCTGCTGCAGCGCCGTCTCGATCTCCCCCAGCTCGATGCGATACCCGCGCACCTTGACCTGCAGGTCTTCGCGCCCGAGGAACTGAATGTCGCCGCCCGGCAGATAGCGCCCGAGGTCGCCGGTCCGATACAACCGCTCGCCCGTGCGCGGATGCGTGATGAACGCCGCGCGCGTCTTCTCTTCGTCGCGCCAGTAGCCGCGCGCCAGCCCGACGCCGCCGATATAGAGCTGCCCCGGCACCCACACCGGCGTCGGCTCCAGCGCGTCGTTCAGCACCGCGAAGCGCTGATTGCGCAGCGGCCGGCCATACGGGATGCTCTCCCACGCCGGGTCCACTGCGCCGATCGGATACGCGATCGACCAGATCGAGGCTTCCGTCGCGCCGCCGAGGCTGATCACCTCGACGCCCGCGCCGAGGGCGCGGATGCGATCGGGCAGCCCCACCGGGATCCAGTCGCCGCTCAGCATCACGAGCCGGAGCGACGCCGGCCACTGTTCGCCACGGCTGGCGACGTGCTCGACCAGCATCTCCATCAGCGCCGGCACCGAGTTCCAGATCGTCACGCGGTGCTCGTGCATCAGGGCGAGCCACTCCGCCGGCTCGCGCCACTGCGTCGTATCCGGCAGCACGACGCGTCCGCCGGCCGCCAGCATGCCGAAGATGTCGTAGACGGACAGGTCGAACCCGAGCGAGGAGACCGACAGTGCCGTGTCGCCGGGACCGACGCCGAAGCGGTGGTTGAGATCGAGGATCGTGTTGGCGGCGCCGCGGTGGTCGATCATCACGCCCTTGGGCTGCCCGGTCGATCCCGACGTGTAGATCACGTACGCCAGGTCGTCCACCTGCCCGGGGTCCGGCCGCCGTACCTGGCCGCCCGGCCGGGGCGCGTTTTCGACCACGAGGCGCTCGACTCCGGCGGGCCATTCGAGGCGGGCGTCCCACTCGGCCTGCGTCAGCACGAGGCTCGCCTGGCTGTGCGCCAGCAGGTAGTGCAGCCGTTCGGTCGGCTGCGTCGGCTCGATGGGCAGATATGCAGCACCCGCCTTCAGCACGCCGAGCGCCGCCACCACCTGCTCCCATCCCGGCTCCATGACCACTGCCACGAGGCGGTCGGGCGACACGCCGCGTCCCTGCAACCAGAGCCCGACCTCCGTGGCGCGTGCCTCCAGCGTCGAATAGCTCAACGTCCCGCGGCCGCTGATCACCGCCGGCGCCGTCGGCCGCTGCGCGGCTGCCTTCGCCACCAGCGCCTCGAGCCGCGCCACCGGCAGCTCCGCTGCCGTCGCGTTGACGGCCTCGCGCTCCGCCAGCTGCTCCGCGGGCAGCAACCAGCCACGCCCTTCGGCGGCGTCCCACGCGCGCGGATCGTCGGCCAGGCGATACAACAGCCTCAGGTAAGCGGCCCACATGGCGTCGAGGAGCCCCTCGGGGAAGAGGTCTTCGACGATGTCCCACTCGAGCACGAGCTCGCCCTTGTCCTCGGCGACCTGATGGTCGAACCAGACCTGCGGCGTCTGCAGCTGTATGTAGCGGAGCTCCTGTTCGTAGAACGACTCCGCGGGATGCAGCGACGGATCGGCCCCCGTGGTGTAGCTGTAGTTCAGCGTGCTGGCGAACACGACCGGCATCGTGGCGCCGGTGGTGCCGCCCCTGCGGCGGTTCAGCTCGCGCAGCACGCGGACGCCGCTGAAGTTCCAGTGCGCCAGGTCCTGCAGCAGCTGCTCGTGAATGATGTGCGCGCGCTCGGTGAACGTCTTGCCCTGCGCCGCGTCGACGCCGAGGAGCACGGTCGAGCCGAAGTTGCCGACGATGTGGTTGATGTGGTGATGCAGCGGCATGCGCTGGAACGAGAGCACGTTCAGCGTCAGCCGCGGGCTCTTGCACCAGTAGCCGAGCACTTCGCTGAACGCTGCGCAGACGGCCACGTCCGGCGTCAGCCCACGCTCGTTGGCCGCCGCCTGAATCCGGCGCCACGTCTCCTTGTCGACGCGGATGCCGCGATGGACGAAATAGGGGATGTCCACCGTGGCCGGCGTCTTCGCCATCGGCACTTCGGGCGCGCCCGGCAGCGTCGGTATGCGCTGCTCGACCCAGTAGCGCTCGGACTCCCGGTAGGAATCGGT
>DATDHP010000471.1:0-1892 GCA_036521515.1 Vicinamibacterales bacterium | reverse complement strand
GTGACAGATGAAGCAAGTTTCTAGTAGCGAAGATCCGCCGATCCACTCGTCGGTTTGAGGCGGAGCTTCGCTACTCGGCCCGCAGAGCAAAGTCCTCCGACTGAAGCCGGAAGCCACATGCGCCTGGAGCCGGCCGCCAGGCGACCGGGGCTTCCGCCTTCAGGTGGAAGGTGGCCGCTCGCCACCCGCGATCAGCTGGCACGTCGCAGCTCGCGCAACAGCCACGCCTTCGCGAGCTTCCAGTCCCGCATCACCGTATCCACGGACACCCTGAGCACGGAGGCGGTCTCTTCGACGCTGAGGCCGCCGAAGAACCGCAGCTCGACGACCTGGCCCTTCCGCTCGTCGAATTTGGCCAGCGCCTCGAGCGCGTCGTCGAGGGCAACGAGGTCATGCCCGCGTTCGTCCGACGTCGGGAGCGCCTCGGTGAAGGTCACCTTGAGCGCACCCCCGCCTCGCTTCTGGTATCCCTTCGACCGCGCCCAGTCCACCAGGATGCGGCGCATCAGCCTGGCGGACATGGCCAGAAAGTGCGCGCGGTCCTGCCACCTCACGTGCTGCGCATCGACCAGCCGCAGGTACGCCTCGTTGACGAGGGCGGTGGCCTGCAGACTGTGGCCGGAGCGCTCCCCTGCCATGCACCGTTTGGCAATCCGGTGCAGCTCCTGCTCGACCAGCGGCACGAGCTTCCCGAGCGCACCCTCATCGCCCTGGCCCCATGCCAGCAGAAGCCCGGTGACCTGGCCAGGATTCGTTGGAATGCGCTGATTCTACGCCTGTTTTCGCCGGTTGCCAGTTTTCAGCCGCGATTCCCGCCTCCGAAGACGAGGGGGATGAGCCGTGGCGAACACGACGCGAAAGATGGCGGCGATGGCGATGGTGATGACGCTGGGGATGGCAGCCACCGCAGCCGCAGACGACGAACTGGAGACACGCGAGACGATCGTGCTGAGCATCGAGAACAAATGCGGCCTCCCGCGGCCCGTGGTCGAAGCGGCCCAGGACACGGCGGTGACTGTCTACGACGCCATCGGCGTGCGGCTGGTATGGCTGACTGGCCGCGCCGCGCCGCCGCCCGAACTGGCGGGCGCGCTGCGGCTCCGCATCGTCCTGGTCGGCGAGATCGCCGAGGGGCGGCTGCTCTCGCAGGTGTCGGTGCCGCGGGTCGAACGCGCGACCGTCCTCGCCGTGGCACCGGTCGCCGCGCGGAGCGCGTATCTGTTCTGCCGGAGGATCGCGGAGCTCGCCAGGGTCAGCAGGATCAAGGCGCTCGAGACTGCCCTCGGCCGGGCCCTTGCGCATGAGATCGGGCACTTCGTGCTGCCGCACATGGTCCATTCAGACACCGGCATCATGCGTGCGCGCCTCGACCTGCACCGAGTGGAAACATCGGGATTCACCGAGGACCAGGGAGCGTCGATCCGAACGCTGCTGATGGCGCAGAAGTAGATCGGACGCACTGCCTGCTGCCGGCGACGCCGCGTCGACCGCCGTCGGCCGGACCAACATCACACGCCAGCCAGCAGGCAGTGCGGCTCGCGCCAACCGGGGCCGGCGATACCGTTCGCCGGCCCCTCGCGCATCCAGGTGCGACGTGATACGGTGAAGCGGTGCTGGCGCAGCGGGACGTCTGGCCGGACCGAATTCGTCCACTCCGGCGGATCGAGTACGAGTCGCTCGTGGAACGCGGGCTCCTGGCAGACTCGCGGGTCGAGCTCCTCTTTGGAGCCCTGGTCGACGTGACGCCCCAGGGACCGTTGCACGCCGAGGTCGTATGCCGCCTGGGGGAGCTTCTGGTTCGGGAGCTTCCCCGTGACATGCGCACGCGCGTTCAAAGCCCGCTCGCATTGTCAGACGACTCGGAACCGGAGCCGGACATTGCCGTCGTGCCT
>DATDHP010000470.1:0-2063 GCA_036521515.1 Vicinamibacterales bacterium | reverse complement strand
CGGAGGCACGGAGGCACGGAGCCCAAACCCTTTTGACGTCTCCGTGGCTCCGTGGCTCCGTGGCTCGTGGGAGTGGAAGGTGCACGATTTCAGTCTTTCAGTTCCACGATCGTCGCGCCACCGCCACCCTGTTCCTGCGGGGCAAGCGCGAAGCGTGCCACGAGCGGATGGTTCTTGAGGAACTCCGCAATAGCGCGGCGCAGCTGCCCGGTGCCGTGGCCGTGGATGATGCGCAGTTCGCGCAGGTCCGAGACGGTCGATTCGTCGAGGAACTTCTCGAGACGGGCGATCGCTTCGTCCACCGTGTTACCGATGACGTTCAGTTCCGACAGCAGGCCCTCGCCACGCGGCTGGAGGTCGACGTTCACCCTGACGGACGCGGTCGACGGCGCGGCACCCACGACCCTGAGGTCTCGCACCGCCGCCCGCAGGCGTTTCCCGCGCACATCTACTTCGGCGTGCTTGCCATGGACCTCGATTACTGTACCTTCGAGCCCCAGCGCCCCGACGGTCACGCGGGCGCCCGGGGCGGGTAGGGCGGGCAGGGCGGGTGGGGCAGCCCCATCCTGACCCGCCCCACCCGCCTTGAGACGATCGACAATGGCGTCGAGCGCGGCGCGGGCGTCGGCACGAGCGGCTCCGGTTTCTCCCGTATTGATGCCGGCAACGCGCATCTTGTCCCCGGCACGGAGACGCGCTGCCGCCTGCTCAGAGAGCTCGGCGGCGCGCGCTTTCAGCCCCTCGACGACGGCGTCAATCTCGCGGCGCGCTTCACGCACGCGATCCTCGACCCTGGCGTCGAGCCGGCGCCGGACTGCGTCTTCGCGGTCGCGCACCTGTTGCTCGCGCGTCTGCAGCGACTTCTGCGTGTCCGACACCGCCGCGCGTTCGCGCGCGACGGCCCGGCGTTCCTGCTCGAGCGCGCGCAGGTTCTGGTCGACGCGGGCGAGGTGCTCCGCGAGCTGTTTCTCGCGATTGGTCAGGTTCTCGCGCGCGGCCGCAATCACCGAACGCGGCATGCCGAGGCGTGCGGCGATCTCGATGGCCAGGCTGCGGCCGGGCGAGCCGTAAACGAGCCGGTAGGTGGGCGCAAAGTTGTCCGGGTTGAACCCAAACGCTGCGCTCACCACGCCCTCGGTGGTCGAGGCGTACGACTTGAGCGCGTCGTAATGCGTCGTGGCGAGGAGGTGCGCGCCGCGCCGGCGGAAGTGATCGATGACCGCAATGCCGAGCGCCCCGCCTTCGGCCGGGTCGGTGCCCGCGCCGACTTCGTCGAGCAGGATCAGTGCCGGCAGCGCGAGATCACGATCCATTGACACGACGTTGGTGATGTGCGCGGAGAACGTGCTGAGACTGGCCGCGATCGATTGCTCGTCGCCGATGTCGGCAAAGATCGACTTGAACAGCGGCAGGCTCGAGCCCTGGTCGACCGGAATGTGCAGCCCCGCCTGCGCCATGGCGGCGAGCAGTCCCGCGTTCTTGAGCGCCACGGTCTTACCGCCGGTATTGGGCCCGGTGATCACGAGCACGCGCGTCGGCGGCGTCAGGAGGATGTCGACGGGGACGGGGCTGACCGGGGTTCGGGACTGCCACCCCGCCGCGCTAAGAACGCGCGGCGGGGGCCCCGGTTCGGGATTCGGGATTCGTTCCATCACGCTTCGCATCAGCAGCGGGTGGCGCGCCGCGCGCAGCTCGAAGCTGCCATCCGACGAGATGGCTGGCTCGACTCCGCTTACCATCTGCGAGAACCGCGCCCGCGCCTGGATCACGTCCAGTTCGGTCGCGACCTCGATCGTGCGGCGCAAGTCGGCCGGACGCGAACGGAACGCGTCAGTCAACGCGAGCAGGATGCGCCGGACTTCTTCCGCTTCCTGCTCCTCGAACGCGACAATGTCATTGTTGATCTCAACGGTCTGGAGCGGCTCTACAAACAGGCTCGCGCCGCTGGCCGAGCCGCCGTGGACGATACCGGGAATCGACGACCGATGCTCGGCTCGCACCATCAGCACATAGCGACCGTTGCGGTCGGTGATGACCTGCTGCTGCAGGTACTTGGAGCTGTC
>DATDHP010000469.1:0-3913 GCA_036521515.1 Vicinamibacterales bacterium | reverse complement strand
AACGGCTCAATCTCGGCTTCACGAGCATTCCCCTCCCGCTGACCGTTCCCGATGAATCGCGCGACCTCTGGGCGCTCCGGAACGTGTCCTTCTCCGTCCCGCCGGGCACCATTTTCGGCCTGATCGGGCCCAACGGCGCGGGCAAGAGCACGCTGCTGAAGATCATCGCGCGGGTGACGCGGCCCACCGAGGGGAGGGTCATCGGCCACGGTCGCGTCGTGTCGCTGCTGGAGCTTGGCGCCGGGTTCAACCCCGATTTTTCTGCGCGCGACAACATCCTGATGAACGCCGCCATGCACGGGGTCTCGCGCGCCGAGGCGCTCGCGCGCCTGAACGAAATCATCCAGTTCGCCGAACTGGAGCGGTTCGTCGACAGCCCGCTGAAGCACTTTTCGAGCGGCATGTACCTGCGGCTCGCCTTCTCCGTGGCGATCAACATGAAGCCGGACATCCTGCTGGCGGACGAGATCCTGGCCGTCGGCGACATCGCATTCCAGGAGCGCTCCCTGCAGCGTGTGGCAGAGGAAGCGAAGAAGGGCCTCACGGTCCTCTTCGTCTCGCACGACATGGCGGCGATCTCCCGGCTGTGCGAGCAGGTGCTCTGGCTGGACGCGGGGCAGGTGAAGAAGATCGGCGCGGCCGCCGACGTGGTGGCCGAATACGAGGAGTCGGCGCTCGGCAGCACGCGGTTCGTCCGCGGCGAGCCAGGCAAGGGCACGCACGCAAACATGCACTGCGAGATCGCCTCCGTCCGGTTGATCAACGCTGCCGGCCAGGCGGTCGGCGCCGCGAACATCGCCGAGGAGACGATGGTCCGGATCCGACTGCGGGTTCGCAGGGGTGGGGTCCGCCTCCGCGGCATCGTCGACGCGTACGTCAAGGGCGTGTTCGCCTTCCGGACGATTCAACCGCAGGCGATCGTGTCCGAGGACAAGGGGATCTTCGATCTGTTCATCCGGATTCCCGCCAATTTCCTCTCCGAGACGACCTACCACCTGCACGTCACGGTCCACACGGACCAGGAGAAGGAGCTGAAGGCCGTTCTCCCGAATGCCATCGCATTCCTCGCCTACGGCAGCGAGGATGCCGATCTCTACAGGAACGCGCTGCTCGCGCCGCGCTTCGCCTGGTCGGTGAGAAAGTACCTCCATGAGCTCGGGTCCACAGAGTACAAGCGTCGCAAGGCCGCAGCCCGCCAGAGCTGACGTCTGGGTCATCGATCCCGATCTGTATCTGGGATTCGCTGGACGCGCGAGGGAAGTCTGGCGCTACCGCCGCATCCTGCTGTTCTTCGCCGTGAAGGCGGTGCAGGCGCTGTATGCGAACACGAAGCTCGGCGTGTGGTGGCTGCTGGTCCGCCCCATCGCGCCCGTGGTGGTCGGCACAATCGTGTTCGGCCGGTTCATGCGTGTGCCGTCGGACGGCCTGCCCTACTTCCTGTTCTTTCTCACAGGCTCGATCATCTGGGGTCTCTTCGCGGAGGCGCTGACGCGCGCCAGCCGCGGGCTCGAGGTGAATCGTCAACTGCTCACGAAACTGTATCTGCCGCGCATGATCCTGCCGGCAGGACAACTCGCCGCCGGGCTCGTGGAGCCGCTCGTGCTCACCGGCGTGCTCGTCGTCACGATCTGGTATTACCGCGCGACGTCCGGGATCTGGTACGGTGTTGACCCGGTGCGAGTGCCGGCGGCGATCGCGGCGGCGCTGCTCGCGATTGCGCTGGCGTTCGGCGTATCGCTGTGGACGTCGATCTGGCAGGCGCGCGCGCGCGATGCGCGATACATGCTGGGATATGTCATCAGCTTCTGGTTCTTCCTCACACCCGTCATCTATCCGCTGTCGGCCATGCCTCCGCGGGCACGATGGGCGGCGTTCCTCAATCCGATGACCGGTCCCGTCGAAGCCTTCAGGTGGGCGCTGCTCGGCGTCGGCGCACCATCGTGGGAGATGCTGGCGCTCTCGTGCGGGCTCATCGTCACGGCGCTGGCCGGCGGCCTCTGGTATTTCACCGCCACGGAGAATGTCACGGTGGACCGGCTGTGAGGGTCTTGCCGTGAGCGGCACATCGCTCGAGCCGTCGCCGCGTACCTGGGAGATCACCAGCGAGATCCCCGGACCGCTCCACACGCTTGCCGACGTCTGGACCTACCGCCGGCTGACGGTCTTCCTCGGCGTCCGCTCGCTGCGGAAGATCTACCGCCGCACCATCCTCGGCTGGCTGTGGCTGTTCATCATCCCCCTGTTCCCGGTGGCGCTGCGGACCCTGGTGTTCGGGATGCTGCTCGGCGTGATGGCCGATGGCATCCCCTATTTCCTGTTCCTGATGGCGGGAACCGTGGTGTGGGACCTCTTCGCGATCGCGCTGCTGTGGGGAACCCGCGGGCTGGAGCTGCACGGCGGCACGCAGGACGTCTATGTACCGCGCGTGATCATGCCCATCGGCGCGATGGCGCTGGCAGTCCTCGATCTGGTGATCAAGCTCGGGGTGCTCGCCGCGACAATCGCGTACTTCTGGGCGCGCGACGGACGCAGCTACCTTGCCTTCGGGTCCTCGTCGGCGCTGATCGTGGTCGCGCTGCTGCTGGCGGTGCTCTTCGCCTTCTCGCTCGCGCTGTTCACGTCCGTCTGGAGCGAGCGGACCCGCGAGGTGCGCTTCGTGCTGAACCAGCTCACTGCCGTCTGGTACGTCGCCACCCCGGTGCTCTATCCGATGTCGTCGGTGCCGGAGGAATGGCGGACGTGGGTGCTGTTGAACCCGATGGCGCCGATCACCAACGCGTTCAACTACGGACTGTTCGGGATCGGGGAGCCGCACCTGCGCGAGCTGGGAATCGCCGCGCTCGTGGCGCTGGCGCTGCTCACTGCAGGCATCCGGTACTTTGCGGCCCAGGATGCCGCGACGATTGACGCACGCTAGCCCATCCATTCGATCGACCGTCGCGCCGGGACCCGCGACCCGTTGCGAAGGCCCCGTTTCGTTGACGGTCCGGCCACAAATCTCTTACCATTCAGCGGTTGTTCGCACCTGGACCGCTCCGCCAGCCTGATTACACTTTCAGCCAAGTCGAACGAGGCTGTTTGCCGCATTCCGCCCCGGCGACGTTCATCCAGCCGCTCCTCTAGGGGTCTTGCGTCTGCTGGCGGCGCGCTTCCCGGTTGCGTAAGTCCTTCGCCGCCGCTGTAGGTGAGAGGGCGGTAGCCTGTACATCGCGTGAACATCCTCTTCTGCGTCACGAATTTCGGGTTCCTCCGGAATTTTCAGTCGACGATCGCCACCCTCGCGCAACGGGGGCATCGGCTCCATCTGGTCGCCGATCGGACCGACACCACCGGTGGCATGACGATGGTCGAGGACCTCGTCGCCCGGTATCCGGCGATCACCTACGAGATCTCGCCGCCGGCACGCCGTGGCATGTGGCACGCCTTCACGAGTGCGGTCCGCCTCACCCTTGACTACTGGCGCTACCTCGAGCCCCGGTTCGCCGGCGCGGTTCACCTGCGCGGGCGCGCGGAGCGGCAGGCCCCGGCGCCCGCTCGGGCCCTCGTCCACCTGCCGCTCCTGCGGTCCGTTGCCGGACGCCGGCTCCTGTTTCGGCTGCTTCGAGCCATCGAACGGACGATCCCGATCCGCGCCGAAGTCAGGGCGCTTCTGCACCGGCAATCGCCGGACGTGTTGCTGCTGACACCGCTCCTCTACTTCGGGTCGCGGCAGGTCGAGCACGTGCGCGCGGCACGCGAGTTGGGAATCCCGTCGCTTCTCGGAGTGGGCAGCTGGGATCACCTCACGACCAAGGGACTGATTCACGAGCTTCCAGACCATGTGGCGGTCTGGAACGAGATGCAGAAGGCCGAGGCGATCGACCTGCACGCCGTTCCTGCCGAACGGCTGATCGTGACGGGCGCGCAAGCCTAC
>DATDHP010000468.1:0-4988 GCA_036521515.1 Vicinamibacterales bacterium | reverse complement strand
CTGTCACACGTGTGTCACACGGGACGTGAAAATGTGGCGCGCCCGACAGGATTCGAACCTGTGGCCTTCGGCTCCGGAGGCCGACGCTCTATCCAGCTGAGCTACGGGCGCTTCTGGACTGTGGGATGTCTGCTTACGATTCCGTCCGTTCGAGTTCTGGTTCGTCCGTCCCGGCAGGTCGCGCGGCGCCCGACATCTGCCGGAAGTGTCAGCCCGCAGAGCGGGCTGGCGCGCCCGGCAGGGCTCGAACCTGCGACCTACGGATTCGAAGTCCGGCGCTCTATCCAACTGAGCTACGGGCGCACGGACGGTCATCATATCACGCAGGTTTACCGATGAGCCGGTGCGCAACCCGGCCTTGCCCGATTCCGCTCATCCGCACACAATAGGTCGGCTCAAAAACTCCCTACGCACCGAAATCTGCGCGCAGCAGGAGATGAGGTCACTATGAACGTGCGTCTTTTGGCGGCAGGCCTGTTCCTGGTGCTCGTCGTGCCCGCGCACGCCGCACAGCAGCAACAGCAACAGACGCCCCAGCAGGAACAGGACCAGGAGCCCATCGTGTCGTTCGAAGAGCAGGTGGTCGTCTCGGCCTCGCGCACGGAGCAGCAGCTCGTCAACGCGCCGGCGACCGTCAGCCTCATCACGCCCGAGATGATCCAGAACACGCCTGCCAACAACATCGGCGACCTGCTGCGGGCAGTGCCGGGCGTCAACGTCGCGCAGCTCTCCGCACGCGACGTCAACATCACGAGCCGTGGCGCCACGTCCACGCTCTCCACCTCGCAGCTCGCCCTGGTGGACGGCCGCAGTGTCTACCTTGATTTCTTCGGGATGGTGATGTGGGACCTGCTCCCGGCCAACCCGAACGACATTCGCCAGATCGAAGTGATCCGCGGGCCCGCGTCCGCCGTCTGGGGCGCCAACGCCATGACCGGCGTCATCAACGTCATCACGAAGAGCCCGCGCGAGCTGGCGATGCAGGGCGGCACGTCGCTGACCATCGGCCTCGGCACGTTCGAGCGGGAGACGTCCGGTTGCCTCGACACGGCCCAGTCACCGTGTCTGGGTGCGGGGTCGCTCTTCTACGTCAACGGCTCGCACGCCGCAGCGGTCAACGACCGCTGGGCCTTCAAGCTCTCGGCCGGCTACTTCACGCAGGACCCGCTGCCACGGCCAACCGGCACGATCCCGAACGTGTTCAACACGCCGTACCCGAGCTTCTCGAACGTCGGCACGTCGCAGCCCAAGTTCGATGCGCGCGTCGATTACGACATCGCCGGCGGCGGCACCGTCACGTTCGCGGGCGGCATCGCCGGCACCGAGGGCATCATCAACAGCGGCATCGGGCCGTTCGACATCGCCAGTGATTCGCGCATGACGTACCTGACGACGCGATACGTCCGCGGCGGCCGCCGGCTCGCCTTCTTCGCGAACCTGCTCGACGGCAACGCCGTCAACCTGCTCGCCAGGGGGCCGACCGGCCAGCCGCTTCCGCTCATCTTCAGGACGAACACCTTCGACTTCGAAGCGACGGACGTGCAAGCGATCGGAACACGCCACGTGCTCTCCTACGGCGGCAACTTCCGTCACAACACCTTCGACATCTCGCTCGCGCCGAACGGCGACGATCGCAACGAGGGCGGCGGTTACATCCAGGACGAGATTTTCCTCGGCGATCACTTCCGCTGGGTGGTCGGCGGCCGCCTCGACAAGTTCTCGTCGATCGACGACGCCGTGTTCTCGCCGCGCACGACGTTCCTCGTCAAGCCGGCCCCCGACCAGACGTTCCGCGTGTCGTTCAACCGCGCCTTCCGCGCGCCGTCGTTCATCAACAACAACATCGAAACGACGATCCTGAACGAGATCGACCTCCGGCTGATCAACCCGGCGCTCGGTACCTTCGCCTTCCCGATCCACGCGACGGGGAATACCGATCTGAAGCAGGAAACGATGACGGCGTACGAGGTCGGGTACAGCGGCGTGATCCGGAACCGCGCGACGGTCTCGGCAGCGGTCTACTGGAACCATACCGAGGACGGCATCTACTTCACGCAGGTCGGGAGTTACGGGCCGACGAACCCCCCGCCCGGCTGGCCGCTGCCGCCGGCGGTCCTCGCCCTGCTCGCGATGCGTGTCCCGCCCGTCATCCTGCCGTCGGACTTCACCTACCTGAACCTCGGATCGGTCGACGACAAGGGCCTCGAGATCGGCGTCGATGCCGCGCTGAACCGCTACCTGAACGTGTTCGCCAACTACTCCTACCAGTGGACCCCCGAGGTCGACGGTTTCCCGATCACCGAGATCAACCTGCCGCCGGAGATGCGGTTCAATACCGGGTTCAACTTCAACTACTCGCGGTTCCTCGGGAACCTGGCGGTCAGCTTCACAGACGACGCGTTCTGGCAGGACGTGCTCGACATCCGGTATGCGGGCCGCACCGACTCGTACACCCTCGTGAATGCCGGGTTCGGCGTCCGCTGGGCGGGCGAGAGACTCGTGACCAGCCTCAAGGTCACCAACCTCGCCAACAAGGAAGTGATGCAGCACATCTTCGGCGACATCATGAAACGTCAGTTCGTCGGAGAGGCGCGCTTTACGTTCTAGCCTCTACGACGAACCACACAGGCACAGAGACCTTGGAGATTCTCTGTGACTCTGTGTCTCTGTGTCTCTGTGGTTCGTAAAGGGAACGGAATGCCCGCTCGTGGGACCGGTTTTAGCCGGCCCTTTGAGCTCTGGGCCTCGAGCCTCGAGCCTTGGGCCTTGTGCCCCGGGCCCCTTTTTCGTGGCCCAGGGCCATGATGGCGCGGAGATCGGCCCCCTTCGATCGCAGGAGCGGGGCCCACAGGTCGCCCACGGCCTCCAGTCGCTCTGCGAAGTTCTGTATCGTGAAATCGTGGGGCGAGACGCCTTCCTCGACCTCGTCCCACGTCAGCGGCGTGGACACGCCCGCGAAGTCGTTCGCCCGCGGGCTGTAAGCGGCCGCCAGCGTCTTGCCCTTGATGTTCTGCAGATAGTCCACGTACACGCGAGACCCGCGCCCGGCGATCGAGCGCTCTACGGTCGCCGCCTTCGGGTGCTTTCTCGCCACCATCGTCGCCACGATTTGTGCGAAGAGGAGCCCTGCTTCGTACGGAGTCTCGGGAGGCATCGGCACATAGACGTGGAGCCCGCCGGAGCCGGACGTCTTCGGAAAGCCCGGCGCCTTCAGGAGATCGAGCTCCTCGCGCACCCAGCGCGCGACGTCGAGCACGCGTGCGAAGGGGAGATCCTCGGGCGGATCGAGGTCGATCGCGATGTGGTCGATCGTGTCGAAACCGATGCGGGAGAACCATGGATCCTGCGAGATCGACGCGAGCTGCACGGTGTAGAGGAGCGTGACCAGCGAGCCGCCGATCAGGTGCGGGCGGCTCTCGGTCTCGCTCGTGACGACCTCCACGCGGACGCCGGGCGGCAGCTTGTCGGGCGCGCGGTGCTGGTAGAACGGCTTGCCGATGACGCCATTCGGGTAGCGCTTCATCACGAGCGGCCGGTCGGCAAGCGCTGGCAGGATCGCGGGCGCAACGCGCACGTAGTGCCGGAACAGGTCGCCTTTCGTCAGCTTCAACCCGGGGCCCCCACGGCGCACGCCTGCGCCGTGAAGCTTCGGCCAGAAGATCTTCCCGAGATTGCTGACGTCGAGGCGGTGGCCGCCCGGGAGCTGCAGCACCCCGTTGCCGTTGCCCTGCTCGATGGCATCGAGCTGGTCCAGAAGCTTCCTGATGGCGGCCTTCGACAGGACGGACCTCGGTGCGCGCTCGGCGGCGTGAGGGCGGACCTTGAAGTCCGCCTCGACATGCGCGGGTCGTACGGATCGGTGCTGGCGCAGAGACGTGCTGCGAGGCGCCCCTTTGACGAGCGTGTCGGGCTCTTTCCTGACGCTCTCTGGCGCGATGTCATCGCGCAGTCCCAGGTAGGTTGGATGCCGGAGCTTGCGATCGCCTGTCCACTCCGTGAACTTTACTTCGGCGACGAGCTTCGGCTTCACCCAGTGCGGCCGCTCGTTGGTTCGCGGGACGATGGGGAATGGACAGGTCCGGGTCTGCAGCTCGTGCAGCCGCTTCCACACGCGGCCCAATTCCGCGTCGCTGAAGCCGGCGCCGCTGTGCCCGACATACTGCAGGCGCCCGGTGTCGTCGTAGACACCCAGCAGCAGCGCGCCGAAGAAGGGACGCGAGCCACGCGGCTCGGTCCATCCGGCGACGACGCACGCCTGGCGGCGCACGAGCTTCAGCTTGCGCCAGTCGGGGGTCCGCCGGCCCGACCTGTAGGCGGAGTCGCGCCGCTTGGCGATCAGCCCTTCCCCCCCGTGCGCCTCGGCGCGCTCCATCAGCGCACGGCCGTGGCCGGCCACCTGCTCGCTGACACGAAGGCGCGGATCGCGCACGCCGTCGAGCAACGACTCCAGGCGCGCCCGCCGCTCGCGCAGGGGCAGCGGACGAAGGTCCTCGTCGCCATCGCGAAGCAGATCGAAGACGATGAACGCCACCTCAATCGGTTCCGAGGGCGATTTCAGATGAATGCGGCCCTGGAGGTTCTGAAACCCCACGGGCTCGCCGCGCTCGTCGAGCGCCACGATCTCCCCGTCGAGCAGCACCGGCCGCGGGAGATGGCGCGACCACTCGCGGAGCGCAGCCGTGATTTCGGGGAATTGAGTGGTCTTCTCATTGCCAAGGCGGGACCAGAGACGCACCTCGCCTTTGTGCACGGAGGCGAGTGCACGGACGCCGTCGTATTTGAGCTCGTAAGCGAGCGCCGCCGACTCGAGCGGCGCGTCGCCGGTGCTGGCCAGCATCGGCCGCACAGCTGCAGGATCGTCTCTCCAGAGAGGCACCCACCGATCTTATGCCGCCCGCCGCCGCCTGGACGTGCCGGCGGCCCTGCGGCCGCGTGTCGTTCTGGCCGTTTTCCTGGCTTTTCCGCGACCCCCCGCACCTTCCAACGAT
>DATDHP010000467.1:0-3278 GCA_036521515.1 Vicinamibacterales bacterium | reverse complement strand
CGTTACGGCGGTATGAAAACTGCACCCGACCCGAGGCATGAAAGACGCCGAGCCCGATCGCTCCATCATCAGCCGCCCGCGAGTCGGCCTGGCCCTTGTCGCGCTGACGCTCGTGCTGGGTGGCGTCCTCGCCTACTGGGCGTACCAGCGTGAGACAGGCGAATCAGAACGGTTCGACCCGCCTTCTGGAAGTCCGGGCGCTCAGGCCATCGGCGACCGCGTGGGTAGATCCGGGTCCGGCGAGCCGAGCAACGTGGAGGGCAGCGGCGGATCGCCGGCCGTGCCGCCCGCGATCATTCAGGAACTGGAGACCATTACGGGCAGCGTCGACGGTCAGGAGCTCATCGGACGACGCGTGGACCTGCACGTCATCGTGCAGGCAGTCCCCAACGAAGTGGCGTTCTGGACTGGCCAGAAGGACAACCGGGTGCTGGTCGTGCTCAGCCGCGGCAATCGGAACGGGACCGTGCCGCCGCGACATCGCGTCCTGCCGGTCCACGCCGGCCAGTACGCCGCCATTTCCGGTTCCCTGCAGCGGCTGCCAAAAGCGGAAGAGATGGATAGCTGGCGCCTCACCGGAGTCGAGCTCGCTGAGGCGCTCGACCGAAAGATCTACATCCGCGCCGATACGGTGACGACGAACGGCCACGGGAGTCACTGAGCAATTCCCGGGCTTCCAAATCGCCTGGCTGCCCGCCGACGAACACGACGCGCCCCTTGCCTGGACCGACGCCGAACACTGCCTGAGTGGCTCTTATACAGGTCGCACCCGCGACACTTTCTGTGCCGCGGTCTGTACTTGCAAGGTCGTCGTTTTCGGTACGAACGGCCCGGCGCCTGGCTTCTTGTCCACTTCGATGCAGACGTGCATGTGTCGCGCCTTGTACGATGTCAGGGATGCCTGAGATGGAGCTGGTCCTGACCCTGGCGGTGGGTCTCTCGGCCGCGCTGATCTTCGGCTACCTCACGCAGCGGCTCGGGCTCTCACCTCTGGTCGGGTATCTGCTCGCGGGCGTGGTGATTGGCCCCTACACGCCGGGGTTCGTCGCCAACGCCAGCCTGGCGGAGCAGCTCGCCAACTTCGGCGTCATCCTGCTGATGTTCGGCGTCGGCCTGCAGTTCCACGTCGAAGAACTGCTGTCAGTGCGCCACGTCTCGGTCCCCGGCGCCGTCGCGGCCAGCGGCACCGCGCTCGCGCTCGGGGCTGCGGCTGCTCGCGCCCTCGGATACTCGACCGCGGCCGCCATCGTGTTCGGGCTCGCGCTCGCTGTGGCCAGCACGGTCGTGCTGGTGCGCGTGCTCTCGGACAACCGGGAGCTGCACACGTCGGCGGGTCATATCGCCGTCGGCTGGCTCGTTGTCGAGGACCTGCTCACGGTGGTCGTGCTGGTGCTGCTGCCGACGGTGTTCGTCGGCACACCCACGGCAGGAGCGATCGCACGCAGTGTTGCACTGACCCTGCTGAAGGTCGCCGCGCTCATGGCGTTCGCGACCGTTGTCGGGCAACGCGTGATTCCGGCGCTGCTCGATCGCGTCGCCGCAACGCGGTCGCGCGAGCTCTTCACGCTGACCGTGCTGGTCATCGCCCTGGGCATCGCGATCGGCGCCACGACGCTGTTCGGCGTGTCGATGGCCCTCGGGGCATTCCTGGCCGGCCTGGTGGTTGCGCGTTCCGACTACAGCCTGCGCGCCGCGACCGACGCACTGCCAATGCGCGACGCCTTCGCCGTGCTCTTCTTCGTGTCGATCGGCATGCTGCTCAATCCAGCGCAGCTGCTCGAGGAGCCCTGGCTCGTGCTGGCCGCGCTCGGCGTGGTCCTGATCGCGAAACCGCTTGCCGCCGCGCTGATCCTGCTCGCCATGCGGCACCCGCTGCGGACCATCCTGACGGTGTCGGTCTCCCTGGGCCAGATTGGCGAGTTCTCGTTCATCATGACCGCGCTCGGGCGCGACCTTGGTATCCTCCCCGCGTCCGTCCTGAACATCGTGGTTGCCGTCTCAATCATTTCCATCACGATGAGCCCGATCACGTCGAGGCTCGTCGACCCGCTCGAGCGGTTGCTTGCGTCCCGTACGCACTTGTGGCGGCGTGTGCTGCCTGGGGACGACCTGGATGAGGCCGGAGCCGCCTCGTCGCTCGACCCGCGCGACCGCGCCGTCGTCGTCGGGTACGGGCCGACCGGGCGGACGGTCACGCGGCTCCTGCGCGAGAACGGTATCTCTCCCACCGTCGTCGAGCTGAACATCGAGACCGTGCGCACGATGCGCCAGGAGGGGCTGTCGGCCATTTACGGCGATGCGCGTCATCCGCACACGCTGGTGACCGCGGGATTGCGCCATGCGGGCACGTTGATCGTCAGCGGCGCCGACACCGGCGCGCCCGAAACGATCAGGTCGGCGCGCGAACTCAACGAGGATGTGCAGATCTTCGTCCGCGCCGGCTACCTCCGCGACATCCCCGCGCTGCGCGCTGCAGGCGCCCAGCACGTGTTTTCCGGCGAAGGTGAGGTCGCGCTGGCGATGACCGAGGCAGTGCTCCAGCGCCTTGGCGCGACGCCCGATCAAATCGACCGCGAACGCCAGCGCGTCCACGAAGCGCTCTTCGGATCATCGGCGGCGCCCCCCGCCCGTCGCGAAACGCCGATGCCGTACGAACAGCCGGCAGCCGACAGCCGGCAGTAGCCATAGAGCGCCAGCGCGACGGCCGGCCACTCGTCAAAACTGTCGAGCGGACCTTCGGCGAAAATCCGCGCCACAGGCGCCTTTGTTCGGGTACGGCGACACCGCGGAAGGGCAAGGCCGACTTCATGGTACGCCTGCATCTGGGGCGCGCGGGCCGGGCTGCCGGCGTCCCGCAGCGCCTCCCGCACCTTTCGAACCAGCACATGCGTCATAAGCGGCAACCCAGGACCGCGCCGCGGGGTTGAAACGTCGAGGTGGCCTGGGGGGAGGGTCTGCCAATCCCGTGGGTTCGGCAGTATACTCAGAGCCTTTCCCGGGACGTGATAAAACGGGCTTCGGGCCCAGGAGGTTCGTGCATGCGTGCACTGTTTGCGTTGGCGGTAGTGGCGGCCCTGGCGGTGGGAGCAAGGGCACAGGCCCCGGTCGAACTGAAGGTTGGCGACACCGCGCCGGACTTCACGCTGCCGGGTACCGACGGCAAGACGCACAAGCTCTCCGACTATCGCGGGAAGAGGGCCGTCGTGCTGGCCTGGTTCCCGAAGGCGTTCACGCAGGGCTGCACGATCGAGTGCAAGTCGCTGGCCGCGAACGGCGAG
>DATDHP010000466.1:0-5449 GCA_036521515.1 Vicinamibacterales bacterium | reverse complement strand
ATGACCGTAGCCCAATGTAGCGCGGCGATGCGTCGAATACCGGCATGCCGGCCGCTTCTCCGATCAAATCGTAAGCGATCGCGGATGGATTGAGACCGCCACGGCGCGAACCGTCGAAGATGTTCGAACGCAATTGCCTGTCAAATAGCTAACGACACATGCCGACTGATCGCGGGTGGCAAATTAACGGCGTAGGGGCTTCCGATCGATGCGGGCCGCTTTCGGAAATGCTTGGCGACTGTCGCTGGTAATCGATAACCGGCGTTGAGAGATCGAACTAGTTCAGATAATTGACGCGCCGCCACGCGCTCCGCGCCGCGTTGCCGCGTTGATCGACCGCCCAGACCCGCCACCGATGGGGTTGCCGGCCGATTGCGAATGGAGCCTTCAACCGCACCGTTCCTGACGACGTCTCGGACGGAGGCAGCAACACGAAGCCACTGGGCGACCACAACGGGCGAGGGACAGAGCTGGGGTGACCGAACTGCCACTCGAGCAGCGTGAGCACCGCAGCACGTGGAGTCGTCCACTGCAGATCGGGTCGTCGCTCGGGTGGAAAACGGAGAAACGAGCCGCCATCGGCAGGTGCCAGTATCGCAGGCGCCGCGATCCTCATGGGACCATCGCCGCGCAGTGTGGGGCCCTGCTCTGCCAGCGTGGCGACGAGCTGGGTCGAGTTTCCAATCGCGAGGAGTCGCGGTCGACCGTCGACGATTCCGACCACGACGAGCAGCCTGCGCTGACCGATCTCCGCTTGACCCTCGAACGAGACGGCAACGTGCGCGAACACGAGCCGGTCGTTTCCCCAGTGGTCGCACACCTTCGTGTAGACGAGTGACTGCTGCTCCTGGGCAAGCGGCAAGAAGTTGGCGGCAAACGATCCGCCGGCCAGGGCGTCCAGCGCAAGCTCGTCCTGTCTTATATAGGCGGCGACCGCGCCCTCGGCGACGAGGGCCAGTCTGATGCCGCCTGTGACGACACTCACAGGAAGCTCGCACTGGATCGGCCCCGTCGCGAGCGTCCTGGCTGCTGCGTGCCGGCGAGACGCCGGAACCAGAAATTCCCAACCACTCGGCGCGAACGACTTCAGGGTCTCCGACACCTTGACGACAGCGTCAGCCCCGATCCCGTCGAAACGTCCCAGGGGCGTCGTGATGCCCCAGATCAGTCCCATGTTGTCGACAACAAGGATGTCCGGTTCGTCGTTCGTCAGCCGCGCGGCCCGGAACGCGCGGGCGAACTCTCTTGCCGGCAGTGCGCGGACGTCCAGCGAAAGGCCCAGCGTGCTGGCGCTTTCGACGATGTCAGGCGGAGCCGTCGGCACGGGTGTGTCCCTCCGATGGGGAGACCCGACCTTCCAGACCAGAAGTGCCTCGCGCGTCGGCGCATCAGTTCCGGACCGACCGGCCGCGATCTGCGGAAGGGGCGTGCGACCGGCCAGCGCGGCTTGCACCAGGACGAGCGAAACGCCTAGCACATGAACCGCCGCTGCGACGCTTCCTCGTTGTCTCTGCATGAATCCATCGTTGGCGGCGTGCGCCGCCCAGGTCAGCCGACGACTACTCGCCGAACGCGGCGCTGGCCTCACGGTTGGACGATTCACGGCCGATCCTGGCCTTGGGCGCAGACTTGGCGCCCGGCGCCTGAGGTCTCGATGAACGGTGCAGCGTCGATCTGGTGCGGCTAGGCCGCATTTCTCGCAACATGCCGACTCCTCAGGATTAATCGCCATCGGGTGCGCACCAGCTGGCCACGCTGTGCGCACCGCGGCAGCATCCATCAATTCCGAGATGCAAAGAATGGTCGCTGGCAGCCGTTCAAGGAACCAATCGCTTCGCCCTGAGGTCGATCATGTCATCATGCCGCCGACGATGCTGACGACCGGCGTTTGAGCGTATTCCCGCGTTGAGCCATTGACGTGACATCGGACTGGAGAGACGCCGTTCGTCACGGTTCAATCGACGTGCTGCAGCGCCTCCTTGCGGCTGGTGCGGACATCAACGCACTCGATGGACACGGACAAACGGCACTGATGCTCGCGGCGGTCGACGGCCACACTAATGTCGTGGAGTGGCTGGTCGCGCGCGGCGCGGTCCTCGATCACACGTCCAAGTACGGTCTGGACCTGGAAGAGTCGACGCCGTACGCGTCGCCCGACGCTGCCGTCTGACGTGCGCGCCTTGCAGCGCAATGTCGGCGGCTCGCCAAGCGACGTGGCGACAAGAAGGCGATCGTCGCGGTCGCTCGGTCCCGCGCTATCTGCTGCGAGATCGGGATGGCGTCTTCGGTCGCGACTTCGTCGAGCAGATCGCGGCGTTGGGAATGTCAGAAACGCCCTGACGACGATGAAAGATCCTTGCCTTGCCGTGCGCCGCCTTGGCTTCGGCAGCCGTCCAGAAGCGCTCCCAGTACCCAGGCACGCCGGCCTCCGGCGCATCGGCGGCAGCGTAGAGTCCGTGTTCGCCATGGCGGGCTGCCAGGTCCAGCAAGAGGGTGGTTTTTCCGACCTGGCGGGGACCCGTCACGAGCTGGATGTGACCGGGAGCCGACTCGTCCAGACGCGCGACGAGCCACGCCCGGATTTCGTCGGGATCGGTAGCCGATAACCTATCTACCATAGTCGAATAATTATTCGACTATGTCAGCTGTTGGCTGCTGACGGCGGAACAAAGCCGCGTTTCTTGGCGCTGAAGAGGTGACCGAACAACAGCACACGAACGGACCCGACCAGTCCATGTTCGTCACTTCCACCCGCGCGCGGCGTTCGGGCTCGCAGTTTGGCGGGTCGTCCGCCGAGTCGCCCATTGACGCGCGAGCCCGCCGCCCTTCGGCGACTGGTGCGCGCGTGGTCGCACCGTGGCCACTCTAACCGCGGCTGAGCACGTGGCGTCGGGATGGACCTCCAGATTTACAGGACTCCGGCATCTTTCAGGATGCGGTTGCCGAGGGTGCCAGCGTCGCGTCCATGCATCGTGACCCAGACTCAAGGTTGGCGCGATCGTCGACGGAGTTCGCCCTTGGTGCGGCTTCGTTTCCGGTTGAGGCCGACCTGTACACTATGATGCGCAGGTTACGGGAACCGCTCATGAGGAAGGGGTGAAGCCTATGAAGCCGTGTCGACTGCCGCTGGCGGTGCTGCTGATTCTTGGCGGTCTGCGGATAGACGCGATGGCGCAGACCGGGGCCCCCAGCGCGCGGACTGGGCGCGATGGGGTGGAGAGTGCGGCCGGCAAAGCGACGCCGCCAGCTCCCATTCCCACCGTGTCGCTCGCCAACCTCGCCCGCCAGGGCGTTTGGTTCGCCGGCGGCAAGTACGTCGGTGCGCTGGGCGAGGCCAAGGAATCGACGATGGGCGGCGCCATGTACGTGGAAGTGATGGTGCCGAAGCAGATCCGATCGCCCTATCCGATCGTCTTCATTCACGGCGCGGAAGGGAGCGGTGTCGCGTGGCTGCAGACGCCCGACGGCCGCCCTGGGTGGGCCTACAACTTCCTCGACATGGGCTACGTCGTCTATACGACCGACGTGCCGACGCGCGGCCGGTCGCAGTTCGTGCCCGGCGTCGATGGGAACCTCAACTATCGGACGACGGCGATACTCGAGCAGAACTTCACGGCGTCGGCCGCGCTCGCGCGCTTCCCGGCGGCAAAGAAACACTCGCAGTGGCCCGGTTCGGGTCGCGTCGGCGACCCGGTGTTCGATCAGTTCGCCAAGTCGCAGGTCCAGTACGGCGGCAACGAGCGGCTGACGCGCGACGCCTACGTGGCGCTGCTCGACGCAATCAACACGCCCGTCATTCTGCTGACGCACTCGCAGGGCGGCACGGCCGGGTGGCTCGTGGCCGATGCGCGGCCGAACCTCGTGAAGGCGATTGCGACCGTCGAGCCGCAGGCGCCGCCGATCCGGAGCGTGGACAACGTGAAGCTGGTTTACAACCAGACCGGCGGCGGGGGCGGCGGTGGCATGACCTGGGGTGTCGCCAACAGCCCGGTCACGTACGACCCGCCGATCAGCGATCCCAAAGAGCTGCAGACGATGCTCGAGGCGCAGGCGCCGTCACCCGACAAGGTGCCGTGCTACGTGCAGCAGGAGCCGGCGCGCCAGCTCAAGAACCTGGCGCGCATCCCGGTGCTCTTCCTGTCGATGGACGGAAGCTACCACCGCTCGTACGACCATTGCCTCGCCAAGTGGCTCAATCAGGCGGGCGTCAAGACGCAGTACGTCGAACCCGAAAGCGCCGGCATCTCGGGCAACAGCCATGTGATGATGCTCGAGAAGAACAGCGCCGAGATCGCCAAATACATCGGCAGCTGGCTCAGCACCAACGCGCGGCCCGGACGCGGCGAGAACAACTCGCGCGCGGTGCCGCCGAAGACCATTCCGACGTTCTCCACCGACAACCTGGCGCGCAAGGGCGTGTTCTACGCCGGCGGCCAGTACGCGCTCGAGGGCGATCGGCGCGTGATGCGCGGGGCGATGTACACCGAGGTGTACGTGCCGAGGCAGATCCGGCAGCCGTACCCGGTAATCCTGTGGCATGCAAACGGCCAGACCGGCGTGCAGTGGCTCCAGACGCCAGACGGCCGGCCGGGCTGGGCCTACCGGCTGCTCGACGAGGGCTACGTGGTGTACGTCGTCGACTACCCGGCGCGCGGGCGCTCGCCGTACGTGCCAGTGCCGGGCGCCGACGGCAAGACGCCGCTCGACGGCAATCTCAATATCCGCACGGCGCTCGAGCTCGAGCGCATCTGGACCAACACGCGCGAGCGCGGCGACTTTCCGCTGAAGATGAATCACACGCAGTGGCCGGGCGCAGGGAAGGTCGGCGATCCGATCTTCGACTTCTTCATGAAGAGCCAGGTACAGTTTGCCGGTGCGACCGGTGCGCTCACGCCGCCTGCCGGTGTCGCGCTGCTCGACATGATCAAGACGCCGGTGATCATGTTCACGCACTCGCAGGGCGGCGGGTTCGGCTTCGAGATCACCGAGCAGCGGCCGAACCTCGTGCCGCTGATGGTGGCGCTCGAGCCGGGCGGTCCCCAGTTCGGCAGCGTCGACACCGCCAAAGTCACCGCCGGACCACGCAATCCCAATTCGTGGGGGCTCACCAACGCGCGCTACGAGTACGACCCGCCCGCAGCAGCGCCGGCGGATCTGAAGGTGAAGCTCGAGGAGAAAGGGGAGCGGCCGGACGAGGCGCCGTGCTGGATGCAGGAGGAGCCGGTGCGGAAGCTGGCGCGCTGGCAGAACACCCGCATTCTGATGGCGTCGGCCAACGGGACCTATCACCGCGTGTACGACCCGTGCATCCCGAAGTTCCTGAAGCAGGCAGGTGTGCAGGTCGAGTTCTACCGCATGGAGGACGTGGGACTCCGCGGCAACAGCCACGTCATGATGCTGGAGAAGAACAGCGACGAGATCGTCAAATGGATCGTGGCGTGGCTCAGGA
>DATDHP010000465.1:0-7648 GCA_036521515.1 Vicinamibacterales bacterium | reverse complement strand
AGAGCATCAGGCTCTCGCCCGTGATCAGCTTGCGGTCGAGCATGGGCGTCACGCGCTCACGCTCGACGTCGTCCCAGCGATAGAAGGTTGTCTCGCTCATGTCAGTGGCGATTATACGAATTCAGCGGGATGGTGATCATGACGGCGGCGAGGCGTTGACGAGGAGCGCAATACCAATTAGAGAAAGAAGTCCGGGATCAGCTCATGCTCGGCGACGCGGGGGTCACGATACCGGCCGAAGTCGGTGACGCCGGCGGCCTTCAGAACCTCCTCATCGACGAGGAACTGTCCCGTAAGGGCCCGCGAGTCCGCTGTCACGATTTCGTAAGCGGCGTCCGCCACGATCGATGCGGTGCGGCTGCGGCGCACCCCTTCCTCCCCCGCGAGATAGCGCATGGCGGCGGTCTGGATCGTCGTGCGCGGCCACAACGCATTGAAGGCGATCCCCTCGCGCCGGAATTCTTCGGCCATCCCCAGGACGATGAGGCTCATCCCGTACTTCGACATCGTGTAGGCGCAGTGCGGCGCGAACCAGCGCGCCTCCAGGTTGAGCGGAGGCGAGATGTTCAACACGTGAGGATTGGCGGCCCGCCTGAGGTGCGGCAGGCATTTCTGGATGCAGACAAAGGTGCCGCGCGTGTTGACCTGGTGCATCAGGTCGAATCGCTTCATCGGCGTCTCGGCCGTCCCGGTCGGACTGATGGCCGAGGCGTTGTTGACAAGAATGTCGATCGACCCGAACACCTCCACGGCCCGATCGACGGCAGCCTGCACCTGCGTCTCGTCGCGCACGTCGGTCATGACCGGCAGGGCCCGTCCGCCGGCACGCTCGATCTCCAGCGCGGCGGTGTCAATCGTCCCAGGAAGTCTGGGATGCGGATCGCGCGTTTTTGCCGCGATCACGATGTTGGCGCCGTCTTGCGCCGCCCTCAGCGCGATGGCGAGCCCGATGCCGCGGCTCGCCCCTGTGATGAACAGCGTCTTGCCAGCCAGTGTTGACACGCCTCCAATCATCGTTCAAATCGCGGATCGCGGAGGACGCTGAGCAAGCCGAGAGCGCGGAGGAGGGCTCACGGCTGTGCGTGAGGCCGTCTCGGCGCCCTCGGCTTCCTCCGCGCTCAGTGCGGCACGAGATTGGCCGTCACGATGCGCTGATCGAACGTGAACACGTTCGGATTGCGCCGGTCCACGGTGACGTGCAGCCAGTGGTTGTCGTTCTCGCCGAATGTCTCCACCCGCGTAAACAGCTCGACGCGGCGGCCGCTCGTCGTGGCGATCATCGGCTTGTCGATGCGGAAATAGTGCGAGTCGCCGTGGACGAGCACGACCGGCCGGCCGAAGGCCAGGGTTTCTGCTTCCAGCGCGACAAGGAAGTCGTTGAAGCCGGTGCGCTCTGACGCGGGCGAATCGAAGCCCGGGTTGGCCTGGATCACGATCATCACCGCGCGCGACCTGTCCGATCGGGCGCGCGCGAACGACTCCTGTAACCACACCAGGTTGGCCGCGTTCCGCTCCGCGTATTCGGCATCGGCCTCAGGCGTGCGCCCGAGGTTGTTGTTGCTGCCGACCACGTGCAGGCCAACGAACAGCACGCCGTGCGTCGACCAGCGGACGTTCTCGCGGTACGCGGCGTAATCGGGGTCCGTGCTCTGCCGCCGCAGCCGCATCGTCTGGCGGCCGAGGCTCCGCTCAGTGGAGAAAAACAGGCTGCGGAGAAACGCCAGCCGTTCGAGCGGATCGTACGCGCCGTTGTTCGCGCGGTGGCAGTCGGTCCACTCGTTGTCGCCCGGGACGTACACAAGCGGCCGCCGGAACTGGTTGAACAGGTCCAGGCGGTTGAAATACATCTCGTCGCTGCACAGCGAGCTGCCGTTCTTGATGTCGCCGTCGTGCACGGCGAACGAGAGGTTGCGATCCGCATTGATGTCGGCGATCACGTTGGGAAATTTGGCATCGCCCTCAGCGCCGTAGGGCATGTCACCAATCAGCGCGAACGAAAATGACCTGTCGTCGTGGTCCCGGCCGTCCCGCCCGTCCGCGGTAACCTGCGCGCTCAACCTCATCCCGAGCACGATCACCAGCGCGGTGACCAGCGCCCCGATTCCCGCCCGTTTCATCGTCGCTCTCCTGTCGCGGGCCAGAACGGCCCGGCTCGGCAGGAGCCTATCCTGGCGATGTGATGACGGGGTCGCGCGCTTGTAACAGGTTTGTGGCACCTCCAATCAATCGTGAATTTGTGCAGCCGTCATCCCGTCTTCTGACAATCGTCATATCCACCTGACACGCTTCGACACTCGACGACTTACGACTCCCCGTGGGTCGATCGCCCTCAGTCCCCTGCCCTGCGGAGCGTCCGGCGGGCAGGAAGGAGTTTGTCCCATGGAACTAATGAAGACGGACCGCCGTACGTTCATCCGGCGTGGCGCAATGGGTGCCGGTGCCTTGTGGGCGGTGTCCTTGCAAGAGCTGACGGCGCGGCGGAAGTATGACGCCGCGGTCGGGATCCCGAGCCCGTACGGTCCTATCAGCCCGAAGCTGGACGAAGTCACCCAGCTGCCACTCTTGCAGCTGCCAGATGGGTTCCGTTACATGTCCCATAGCTGGACAGGCGACATGATGACGGACGGCGTGCTCTGTCCGAACTTGCACGACGGGATGGCAGTCGTCGACGAAATTCGCGGGTCCTCTGCCGCTTACTTCGAGGCACGCCGCCGTGAAGGAGCGTTCGTTCCGCAGCTCAAGGACAATGATGACGACCGCCGGCTGATCCTTGTGCGTAACCACGAAACCGCGACGGGGACGCCGTATGTCGCCAACAGACCAGGGATTACATACCTGAGCGACGGAGCAGGCGGGACGACGAACGTCATCTTCAATCCCAGGCTGGAGCAATGGGAATCGGTGTGGTCCACGATCGCCGGCACGGTGCGGAACTGCGCCGGTGGCGTGACGCCGTGGGGCACATGGATCACCATGGAGGAGACCGACGTCGCCGGCCACGGCTGGAGCTTCGACGTGAATCCGCTGTTTGGTGACCGCCGGCCGATCATCGACATGGGCCGCTTCTCGCACGAGGCGGCCATGGTCGATCCGCGAAGCGGATACGTCTACGAGACCGAAGACAGCGGCGACTGCGGACTTTATCGGTACATTCCCTATTTTCGAGGCAGGCTCGTCAGGGGCGGCAGGCTCCACATGCTGGCCATCAAGGGCCAGCCGAACCTCGATCTCGGTGTGTTCCACCCGATCGGCACGAAGTGGGATGTGATGTGGGTGCGGGTGGACGATCCGTCGGCCAGCGTGCATTCATGCTTCGACCAGGGCGCGTTGAAGGGCGGCGCGAGGTTCAGTCGCCTTGAAGGGGCGTGGTGGGGCGATCGCACGGGGTTCTTCCTCTCGACCAACGGCGGCAGCGTCGGCGAAGGCCAGGTGTTCGAATACGACCCGCGCGACGAGACGCTCACGGTCATTTACGATGCGCCGAACGCCCTCGAGCTCGACAACCCGGACAACATCACGGTGACGCCGCGTGGCGGCCTGCTGCTGTGCGAGGACGCCGCCGGAAACCACTTCCTGGAAGGCGAGCGCCTCGTTGGCCTGACGCTCGACGGCAACACGTTTACCTTCGCCCAGAACAACGTCAACCTGACGGCCGAGGAGATCGCCGCGGCCAACAAGACGATCGCCCCGAACGACTACCGGCAGTCGGAGTGGGCGGGCGCCTGCTACAGCCCGGATGGCAATTGGCTGTTTGTAAATATCCAGACGCCAGGGATCACGTTCGCGATTACCGGTCCATGGGGAGGCGGACCGCTCTAACGCGATCCAGCAAGGCCTCAGGGCCCGGGGCCCTGAGGCCTGACAGAGCTCAGTTGATGACGCCCGCAGCTCGCTGACGCTCCAGCAGGGCCGTGCCTTCTTCGTCCAGGAGATCGCAGACGGCGAACCGGTCGTTCCTGAGCACGAATTCGCCGCGTTCGTCGAACCACTGGTCGCGCGGCCGGTCGTAGGTGAGCTCGAGGCCGTTGCCGTCCGGATCCTTCAGGTAGACCGACACCGTCCCGCCGTGATCCCGCCCGCCCTCGATCGGGTAATCGCGCACGAACAGGCGCCAGACGGCCTGCGAGAGCGCCGCTCGATCGGGGTACAGGATCGCGAAATGATAGAGGCCGGTATGGCCCGGCGGCGGCGGCGTGCCGCCAGCGCTCTCGAACGTGTTGAGGGCGATGTGATGGTGATAGTCGCCGGCAGCCAGGAATGTCGCCGCCACGCCAGCCCGGGAACCGTCCCCGACGAGCTTGAATCCCAGGACGTCCCGGTAAAACGCGGTAGCACGCGCGAGGTCGGATACCCGAAGGTGAACGTGGCCGATTCTAACCTCGGCTGGAAGAGGCTGTGCTCTGTTCATTGCGTTTCTTTCTCCAGCCCTCGTGCTGGCTGGAGACAAGAGTAGCGACCGCGCCGCCAGGACGTCATAACGCGGTTGTGAAGTTGCGGTGATGTTCTGGTCAACTACCCGTTCAGCAACGGCCGCGTGCCGGGGCAGCCGGATCCCAACGAGTTCATCATCATCAAGCTGGACCGTACGCTCCAGCAGTACGCGGAGGACCTCAGCCCGGGCGCATCTTCGACAGCGCACCCTTGACCCGGCGCAGCTCGGTCATGGAGGCCTGCTCGCCTGTCTGCTGGACGAGCACGATCGCCTCCGCCACCGTGCTCCGGGCATCCTCGACTCTTCCGGCGCGGGCCAATGCCCGCGCCAGGAGACCGAGCGAGTGGCCTCTCCACAACCGCGCCCCCGTCGCCTCGTATGCGGCAAGCCCGCGCCGGAGCTCGTCGATGCCCTGATCGGCCTGACCTTGCTCGGCCACGGCCCAGCCCCTGTAAATGTGCCCGAAGGCGCTCCACAGCTCGAGCCCGTACTCGTCTGCCAGCGCGATCACCGTTTCGGCTCGCTCCTGCGTCGCCGACGCCTCGCCTCGAAGCTGCTGGATGTGCGTGGCGAAATGGTTCGCGATCACCAGCGTCTCCACGTGCGAGAGCTCGTGCGCGCACGACATCGCACGCTCCACGCGCGCGAGCGCCTGGTCCGGCTCGCCGAGCGCCCAGAGCGCCCGCGCTGCGTAGCAATCCGCCATGACTTTTGGATCCTGTCCGAATGAGATCTGTCGAGAGCGGCGGCCGGACTGGTAGAGCTGTGTGACAGTATCGAGGTGGGCCATTGCCTCTTCGAACTGGCCCAGATCGACGAGCGTCACACCGCAGGCCCGGTGGGCTTCGATCCTGACGAGGGTATCGGTGGATTCGCGCGCGAGGTCGAGGAGCTGCCCGGCGATGGCGTGGGCGGCGTGCAGCTCCGCTCGGAAGTACCGGAAGAGGCCAAGCAGCCACCGCACCATGAACGCCTGCGGGCACCCGGCCCGCCGCTCGCAGAGCTCGAGCGCGCGCGTGTAGACCTCCTCCACTTCGGCGGCCGCGAACCCCCTGATGGCCATCACCGAGACACCCAGTGTGAGGCGCAGATTCAGCTCCTGCTCATCGCGCTCTGAGGTCTCGGACAGCATCGCCAGCGCCTGCAGCCCGCGGCGTGCGAGCGACGCCGCCTCATGGTGCGCGGACCGATGCGTGGCGTTGGCGGCGGCCTGCGTGAGGTACTGCGCGGCGCGCGGATAGTCGAGGCCCTGCTCGAAGTGCATCGCCAGCTCGGCGGCGATCTCGCCGACGCGATCCCCGTAGATCGAGACGCCGCTCTTGCCGATGCGGCGATGGATCTCGACGCGCCGCATCGCCGGGAGCAATCCGTAGGGCACCTCGAGATAGAGCACGTGGGCGAACCTGTAACGCGGCGTGATGGAGCCGTCCGGCAGTTCCACGATCCGGGCCGGCGACAGGAACTGGTGCCGGCGCACCAGCGCTTCGCAGTGTTCCTCGACCCAGTCCGGTGGCTCGGCGAGGCCGGCGCCAATCGCCACCGTCGAACATTCCATCCCGACGACGCTCGCGCCCTCGAGGACGCGTCGCTCGTCGGCACTGAGCCGCTCGATCTGTTTCTCGATCAGCTGCCGGATGTTGTCCGGCACTCCGGGCTCCATTTCGACCGGGCCGCCGCGCAGCCGCCACATCTCTTCGTCCCGGATGATGAACGCCTCGGCAACGAGGTACTCGACGAGGTTCACCATGAACAACGGGTTGCCTTCGGTCCTGTTGTGAATCAGCCGCGCGACTCGTTTGGGCAGCGCGTGTCCCGGGAACCTCCTTTCGAGGTACTGCCAGATGGCGTCCTCGGTGAGGTACTCGAGCGGCAGCTCGTGACAGAGCCCGTGCGCCTGCAACTCGCGCTTGACGCCCTTGAGTGGATGATCGCCAAGGATCACGTCAACGGGGCGGTAGGTGCCGATGACCATCAGCCTCGCCGGGTCGCGCCGGCGCCCGAGATACGCAATCAGGTCGAGCGTCGAATAGTCGCTCCAGTGCAGGTCCTCGAGCACGAGAATGGCCGGCGCCTCGGCGGTCAGCGACTCCAGCGCCTCGGCCATCTCGCGCAGCATGCGCTCGCGCGTGGCGCCGCCAGCCTGCTGCCCCAGCTCCACTCGATCCGCGGCAGGGAGCAGCGAGGGAAGCTCGAGGAGCCAGGCGGGCGCGTGCCGCCGCAGCGCCTCGACCACGCGCTCGGCCCACGGCCCGCGGCCCAGTCGCGACAGGGCGTCGAGCACCGGCAGATAGGCTTCGCCAGCACCGTACTCTTCGAGGCACTGCCCGCGCGCGATCCGGACCTGCGGGATGGTGGATGCCTGTTGCAGCAGCGCGTTGACCAGGGTCGTCTTGCCGATGCCCGGCTCCCCCGTGACGAAGACGATCTGACGCTCTCCGCCGAGCGCGCGATCCACCCAGCCGCACATGCGGGCCAGCTCCGCGTCGCGGCCGAGCAGCGTCACACCCGCCGACACGACCGTTGGAACCTGGGCACGAGGCTGGTCGTCGGTGATCTGACCGATGAAGCGATATCCCCGGCGGTGTGCCGTCTCGATGTAGCGCGGCGATGACGCGTCGTCGCCGAGCGCCTCGCGGAGCTGCCGGATGCTGTCCTTCAGGACGGCATCGCTGACGAACGTGTCCGGCCAGACGGCGTCGAGCAGTTGCTGTTTGGTCACGAGCTGGCGCGGGTGCTCGACGAGGTGCTTGAGGACGGCAAATGCCTTCGGCCGCAGGGCGATCGCGTCTGGGCCGCGCCACAGGCACTCGTTCCGCGCATCGAACCGGAACTCGCCGAATCTGACTTGTGCGGTCGGCGCCATAACGGAAACATCACCGCAAGAAGACGGCCGCGTGATGACCGCGTTGTCCACGCTTCGCTATTCTCGTGTTGCGATGAACCGATTGCAACACGCAGGCGCCGCAGGCAGCAGCGATCGTCCGCACGCAGAGTGGCTCGACGACCACCTCGAGGTCCGCGGGCACCGCCAGGGGTACGAGGCGAGGTCATTCCCCGACCTGTTCGCGGCGCGCCTTCCGCGCGTCAGCAGGGGCGCCACGCTCGATCTGTTTTGCGGGACCGGGCGGCATGTGATGTTCTCGAGCGACCGGCAGCCCGTCGCGGGTCTCGACCTGTCGCCGTGGCTGCCCGACGCGGCCCGGACCAGCTTGCCTG
>DATDHP010000464.1:0-6312 GCA_036521515.1 Vicinamibacterales bacterium | reverse complement strand
GGGTTCTGCGGCTATTTACAGGGATTGGCGCGGGTCCCTGTCGACATGTCGGTACGGTGCCGACATGTCAGCACCAGCTGAACGTCCGTCGTCTAACGCGTCAACGTCGCGACATGTTGTTCGAGGATCGTCGGGCCATTGCAACTGGCCGTCGGCTTCGCCGACTTCGTGAATCGTGCAGATAGAGGGGTGATTGAGCGCGGCCGCTGATCGCGCCTCCCGCAACAACCGCGCCCGCGCCAACTCATCGCCAAAGCTGCCACCCGCCAGCACCTTGACGGCGATGTCCCGGCGCAGCTGCTCGTCCCGGGCCCGATAGACCACGCCCATCCCGCCCGCACCGAGCCGGCCGACGACCCGGTAATGGGCGAGCCGCTGACCTGCACGGAGTTCGCCTCGGTCGCCAGCCACCACCCGTGCCGCCGCCTCCACGAACGCGTTCAGCAACGACGCTGCGTCCGCGTCGGAACCGAGCAGCGATTCGATCTCGCGGCGCAAGGTATCGTTGCCACCGCAGGTCTCATCCAGGAACGCAGTACGGCTTTCTTCGTCGCGTTCCAGGGCGGCGCGATAAATGAATGAAATCTCCTGCCAGCGCGTGGGATCCATGGCGCCCGGGCGCGATTCTATGCCGTTACGCGAGCCGGCTGAAGAGGGCCCTGCGGCAACACCGGACAGTGCGGGCTAGATCCGCGGAGGCTCGATGCCGAGCTTCTTCATCCGGGACCAGACCGTGGACCGGCGCATCCCCAGCAGGCGCGCCGCGCCGTTCGGGCCGGCCAGCACGCCGTGCGTCTGCTCGAGGGCGCGCAGGATGTGCTGCCGTTCGACATCCTGCAGCGTCAGGAACGAGGCGGGCGCCGTGTGCTGGCGCGTCAGCGTCCCGAGATGCTGCTCGAGGATCGTCGGGCCGTCGCACAGAATGACGGAGCGTTCGAGGACGTTGGCGAGCTCGCGCACGTTGCCGGGCCAGGGATACGACGCCAGCTGCCGCATCGCGTCGACACTGATCTGCCGCACGGGCTTTCCCATCCGTCGCGCGAAGTCGAGGACGAAGTGGTTGGCGAGCAGCGGCACGTCCGGCTGCCGCTCGCGCAGCGGCGGCACCTGGATCGGGAAGATGTTCAGTCGATAGAAGAGGTCCTCGCGGAACGCGCCGCGCCGCACCGCCTCGTTCAGGTCACGGTTCGTGGCGGCAATCACGCGGACGTTGACCTGCAGCGCGCGGGTGGCGCCGATGGGTTCCACCTCCCGCTCCTGCAGCACGCGCAGCAGCTTCACCTGCAGCTCGAGCGGCAGCTCCCCGATCTCGTCGAGGAAGATCGTGCCGTGGTTGGCCAGGGCGAACCGCCCCGGCTTGCGCTGCACGGCTCCTGTAAATGCGCCCTTCTCGTGCCCGAAGAGCTCGCTCTCGGCCAGGCCGGCGGGAATGGCGCCGCAGTTCACCTTCACCATGACGGCATCGCGGCGCCGGCTGCGCGTGTGAATGGCGCGCGCGATGAGCTCCTTGCCGGTGCCGGTCTCGCCGAGCACGAGCACGGTGGAATCGGTCGCCGCCACCATCTCGATGTCGCGGAACACGCGCCGCATCGACTCGGCGGTGCCGACGATCTCGCCGAAGTTCCGTTCCGTCTTCAGCTCTTCCTGCAGGTAGACATTCCGCCGTTCGAGCTCCTCGTTGTGCCGCTCGATGAGCTGGCGCATCCGGACCTGTTCGGTGACGTCGCGCTGGATGCCGAAATGGCCGGTGATGCGTCCCTGCTCGTCGTAGAAGCAGATGTAATCGCCCTCGACCCGGATCGGCGTCCCATCGACGCGGCGTTCATCCGTCTCGACGTGGAGGCGACCGTGGTCGAAGAATTCGCGCCAGACGCGCCGGCCGTCTTCGAGATTGTGCCGGAAGAAGTCAGTGGGCGTGAAGCCAAGGAACTTCTCGCGCGGGATGCCGTACTGCGCGAGCATCGCGTCGTTGATTTTCGTGACGCGCTGATGCGCGAAGACGTAGTCGAGCACGGCCTCCTTGTCCACGCTGTCGTCCCAGCGCACCGGCTCGTCGAGCATCATGAAGAAGAAGCCGTCGAGCGACTGCGAGAAGAAGACCTCGAGGCGATCATCCATAGCTTCCAGCCACGAAGGTCACCAGCGTCGCGAAGAACACGAGACCGCCTCGGATGTCGAGCTTCTTCGTGACGTTCGCGACCTTCGTGGTCCCCCGTGCTGTTCCAGGTCCCTACTTGGCTGGTTTCAGGACAAAGTCGTATTCCGCCGTCACAAACGGCTTGTCCAGGCCGAACGTTCTCGCGGCCTCGTCGCCGGGCGCGTGCTCCTCGAAATCGACGATGAGCGATTCCTTGACGCCGAAGACCGCGTCGGACTTCAGGTACGGGTCGACGGAATCGAAGATGTGAGTCGTCACCGGCTCGTACCCGTCGGCGGAGACGACGAAGTGGACGTGCGCGGGGCGCCATGGGTGACGGCTGGTCGCGCGCAGCATCGCGCCGACCGGACCGTCGGTTGGAATCTGGTAGTGAACGGGACGCGTGGTCTTGACCGCGAAGCGGCCGTCCTTGCCGGTGCGGAACCTGCCGCGCATCCGGAGCTGCTCCGGGTTGGGGAGCTGCGAGTCGTAGAGGCCATCCGCGTTCGCCTGCCACACGTCGAGCAGCGCGTCGGCGATCGGGTGGCCAGCCGTGTCGAGCACGCGACCGTGCACCACGGCCGGCACGCCCCTGGCCCCCGGGCCGGCGATGTCGCCGCCCTGTGGCATCTCCGGTGCGCCGGTCCGGTGGAACGGGCCGAACACGGTGGACTCGGTTGCGCCCGCCGGCTTGCGGTGACTGATCAGGTCAACGACCATCGAGACGCCCATCGTGTCGGAGAGGAGGATGAACTCCTGGCGCATGTCATCGCACATGTGACCGGTGGCCGTGAGGAACGTGACGGCCTCGAACCACTCGGCCTCGGTGAGCTGCACATCCTTGACGAAGCCGTGAAGGTGGCGCACCAGGCTGGCCATGATCTCGCGGAGACGCGGGTCGGGTGTTCCCTCGAAGCGGCGCAGCGTTTCGTTGGTGATGTCGTCCTCGGTGGTGGTCGTGGGAGCCTTCGTCATCGCCATTGCCGTGTCTCCTGCGGGTGCGGATGGATTATAAGGGGGAAGGGGAGGGGAAGCGGGCTAGACGCGCTCCACGATCATCGCGATCCCCTGGCCCACGCCGATACACATCGTGGCGAGGCCGTAACGACCCCTCCGGCGGCGGAGGGCGTGCACGAGGGTCGTGAGCATGCGCGAGCCGGACGATCCCAGTGCATGACCCATCGCGATCGCGCCGCCGTAGATGTTGACCGTCGCGGGATCGAGCTGCAGTTCCTTCATGCAGGCAAGGCCCTGCGCCGCGAAGGCTTCGTTCAGCTCGATGAGATCGATCTGGTCGATCGTCAGGCCGGCGCGCTGCAGCACCTTGCGGGTCGCCGGAACCGGGCCGATGCCCATCACCGAGGGATCGACGCCGGCCACCGCGGTGGCGACAACGCGCGCCAGCGGCTGCAAGCCGTCGAGCGCGTTGCCGGAGACGAGCAGCAGCGCGGACGCCCCATCGTTGATGCCGCTCGAGTTGCCGGCGGTCACGGTGCCACCGGCGACGAATGCAGGCTTGAGCGCCTGCAACTTCTCGAGCGTGACGTCGGGCCGCGGGTGCTCGTCCGCGGTCACCCTGACTGGATCGCCCGTCTTGCGGGGAATCTCGACTGCTACGATCTCGTCGTTGAAACAGCCCTGCGCGATGGCGGCGAGCGCGCGTCTCTGGCTCTCGAGCCCGAATGCGTCCTGCTCCTGGCGCGAGATGCCATACTGCTGCGCGACCTTCTCCGCCGTCATGCCGAGGGAGATCGTCCACTCCTTGTTCATGCGCGGGTTCGTGAAGCGCCACCCGACGGTGGAATCGGCGATTGGCGGCACCTCGCGGTTCCACGGCGCGCCGGACTTCAGCTGCACGTAGGGCGCGCGCGTCATGCTCTCGACACCGCCGGCGACGAAGGCGTTGCCCTCGCCGGCCTTGATGGCCTGCGCGGCGCTGGCGATCGCCTGGAGCCCCGAGCCGCACAGCCGATTCACGGTCTGGCCGGGGACCTCGATCGGCAGGCCCGCGAGCAGCACGGCCATGCGCGCGACGTTGCGATTGTCCTCGCCCGCCTGGTTGGTACACCCAAGAATCACGTCGTCAATCCGGGAGGGATTGAAGGAGACACGGTCGACCGCGGCACGGACGGCCAGCGCGGCGAGGTCGTCGGGACGCACCTCGGCGAGCACACCGCCGGCGCGCCCGACCGGCGTGCGGACGGCAGACACGATCAGGGCTTCTTTCATATGGTTGCCGTCATTTTATCGTCAGCGAGTGCTGTGGCTTCCGGCTTCAGCCGGAAGATCGTTCCCTTCCGCCTGAAGGCGGAAGCCACGCCAGGACTCGCCGGTGCCGGCTCGAGCGGAGCGTTGATCACACCGCAGGATACTTGCAGCAGACCGTGATGTCCCTGGCGCGCGGGCGCTCGTAGCCCTCGGCCGTTTCGAGCTCGAACTCGAAGACGATCTCGCGGCTGGGGAGCAGGGAGGCATCGAAGCCGGCCGGCATGTTGTTGACGTGAAACGCGGCGGCCGCGTACGGCGAGTTCTCGTCCCGCTCGTCGCGCAGCCACAGGTTCCCGTCGGAACGATCGAGATAGCGCAGGAAGCCGACCTCCTTCCCGAGAGGCGGGTAATAGTAGCAGACACCACGCACGCGCGATCCAGGCTGGCCCCACGGCTTGCCGCCGAGCGCGGAAGGAATGAGCCCCGGGACGAGGTAACCGGACAGGAAATGATCCGCCTCGCGGCGCAGGTTTCCCGACACGTTGTCGAAGGCGACGATCTCCACCCGGCAGCCACGGTTCTGGAGCGCGCGCACGACCTGCACGAAGTCGCCGTCGCCGGTGCCGAGCACGACGCGGTCGAGGTGCTCGGACTGCAGCAGGCAATCCACCGCCATGTCGAGGTCGGCGTTCGCCTTGGTCCGTTCCACGCCGCTGTTGTCGACGAAGTGCTGGACCTTCTTCTCGATGATCTTGAACCCGGCGTCGCGGACCGCCGAGTAGTACTCGAGCATCGATTCGCGGTACTGCGCGTCGCCCTGCGCGCGCCGGTCGTCGAACGCGATGTAGGTGTTCAGCCGGATGGGCTGGCCGTTCTCGCGGCAGGCGATGTCACGCAGCACGCGGTACTGCATCCGGTCGCCGCCGTTGCGGCTCAGGTTCTCGGCGTCGATGTAAACGCCAACGCGCAATCCCGGAGCAGGCACGCTAATCGGGAACCGCGACCGGCTCGTCCCGCGGTTCGAGGTTGGTCATTTCGGCTGCAAGCATGTGTTCGCCGGTGCCAGGCGTCACGCCGCGCGAGAGGTTCACGTCGGGCAGGAAGAAGGTGACGATCAGCGCCAGCACGGCGGTGGCGGCGCCGGCGATGAAGACCTGGTGGAGCGCGGCCGCAACCTGCAGACGAGCGGCGCCCGTCAGCGCGACGGCCGACGCGCCGACTGCGCCGCCGGTCGCGACCTCGACGCCGGTCAGCGCGCGCGTCAGCAGCGCGCCCATCGCGGCCGTCCCGATGGCGGCGCCGATGCTGCGCGAGAACTGGTTGAGCGCTGTGGCGATGCCGAGGCGCGAGCGCTCGACCCCGTGCTGGACGGCAAGGAGGAGCGCGAGCATCGAGAAGCCCATGCCGGCGCCCATCGTCAGACACGACACCAGGAGCAGCGTGCGCGCGGATTCCGGCGTCAGCGAGGCGAGACCGGCGAACCCGGCCGTCAGCAGGACGCTGCCCGCCATCGCAATCGGACGATATCCCATCCTGACCGTGAATCGCGCCGCGATGATGGAGGTGGTCACCCACCCCAGGAACAACGGCGTCAGCACCTGGCCGGCCTGTGTCGCCGTTCCGCCGAGGACGCCCTGGACGAACAGCGGGATGAACGCGATGGCGCCGAACATGGCCACGCCGAAGAGGAACGCGACGATGTTCGTTCGCGCGATGAGCGGGTTCTTGAACATGTCCACCGGCAGGATCGGCTCGGGCACGCGCCACTCGACGTAGGCAAAGGCGGCGAGCAGCCCGATGCCGGCAATGAACCAGACCGGGCCGGCGCCCGTCTCTCCGCCCATTGCCAGCAGGAGGGCGCTCACGCCGGAGAACATCAGTGCCGCGCCTGCCCAGTCCACCTGCACCTTCGTGGTCTGCTGCCGCCGTGGATGGGCGAGCGCGATGACCAGCAGTGCGAGGAGGCC
>DATDHP010000463.1:0-13172 GCA_036521515.1 Vicinamibacterales bacterium | reverse complement strand
TCGAGCACGCGCTCCTCAAAGACAAGCGGATTTTTCTTGCCGCCCAGCATGACGCGTCGGTCGACGACCCGCGTCCCGAAGACGTCTACGCCATGGGCTGCGTCGCCAACGTCGTCCAGAGCCTGAAGCTGCCCGACGGCAACATCAAGGTGCTCGTCGAGGGCGTCGATCGCGCGCGCGCCGTGGAGTGGAAGGAAGACAAGGGCTTCTACCGCGTCGTGGTCAAGGTGCTGGCGAAGCAGAAGGAAGCCGCCGGCGACGTCGAGGCGACAATGGGCCGCGTCGTCTCGCTGTTCGAGCAGTACGTGAAGCTGTCGAACAACCTGCACTACGACGCGATGATTGCCGCCGTCCGCGTGGACGACCCCGGCAAGCTGGCCGACACGATCGCCGCGCACCTGCTCGTCGGCGTGGACGAGAAGCAGAACCTGCTCGAGATCATCTCGCCCCTCGAGCGCCTGAACCGCATCGCCGGCATCCTCGAGATCGAGGTGGACAAGCTCCAGGTCGATCGCCGCATCCAGTCTCGCGTGAAGAAGCAGATGGAGAAGGCGCAGAAGGAGTACTACCTCAACGAGAAGATGAAGGCGATCCAGAAGGAGCTGGGGCGCAAGGACGAGAAGGGCAACGAGATCGACGAGCTGAAGAAGAAGATCGAACAGGCGAAGATGCCCAAGGACGTCGAGGAAAAGGCCGTCCAGGAGCTGAAGCGCCTCGAGGCGATGCCGCCGATGTCGGCGGAAGCCACCGTCTCGCGCAATTACCTCGACTGGCTCATCGCCGTGCCCTGGTTCAAGAAGAGCCGCGAGAACCGTGACCTGAAGCACGCCGAGTCGGTGCTCCACGAAGACCACTACGGGCTCGAGAAGATCAAGGACCGCATCCTCGAGTTCCTCGCGGTGCGCTCGCTCGTCAAGAAGCCGAAGGCGACGATCCTCACCTTCTCCGGGCCTCCCGGCGTCGGCAAGACCTCGCTCGCCAAGTCGATCGCGCGCGCGATGAACCGCAAGTTCGTCCGCCTGTCGCTCGGCGGCGTGCGTGACGAGGCCGAGATCCGTGGCCACCGCCGTACCTACATCGGGGCGTTCCCTGGCCAGATCATCCAGATGATGAAGAAGGCCGCTACGCAGAACCCCGTGTTCCTGCTGGACGAAGTCGACAAGATGTCGATGGACTTCCGCGGCGACCCGTCGGCCGCGCTCCTCGAGGTCCTCGATCCCGAGCAGAACAGCGCGTTCCTCGATCACTACCTCGACGTGGAGTACGACCTGTCCAGCGTGATGTTCATCTGCACGGCCAACGTCCTGCATACCATCCCGCAGGCGCTGCGCGACCGCATGGAAGTGCTGCAGCTGGCCGGCTACACCGAGGCCGAGAAGATCGAGATCGCCAAGCGCTTCCTGGCCCCGAAGGCGATCGAGGGGACAGGGCTCACCGGCGACAACATCGTCATCCACGACGATGCGATCCAGACGATCATCCAGCGCTATACGCGCGAGGCGGGAGTGCGCAACCTCGAGCGCGAGCTCTCCTCGATCTGCCGCAAGGTGGCGCGCAAGGTCGTCGTCGAAGGCAAGACGTTCAAGGAGGAGATCACCGGCGAGAAGGTGACCGAGTATCTTGGCGTGCCGCGCTTCCGCCCGTCGATCGCGGAGGAGAGCAACGAGATCGGCATCGCGACGGGCCTGGCGTGGACGGAGGTCGGCGGTGAACTGCTCGTCAGCGAAGCGACGCTGATGCCCGGGAAGGGCAAGCTGACCCTCACCGGCAAGCTCGGCGACGTGATGCAGGAGTCGGCGCAGGCCGCGCTCAGCTACGTGCGGTCGCGCGCCTCCGAGATCAATCTCGCGGAGGACTTCCACTCGAAGATTGACATCCACGTGCACGTGCCCGAGGGCGCTATCCCGAAGGACGGGCCGTCCGCGGGTATTACGATGGCCACCGCGCTGACCTCGGCGCTGACCAGGATCGCCGTCCGCCGCGACGTGGCGATGACCGGTGAGATCACGCTGCGGGGCAAGGTGCTGCCGATCGGCGGCGTCAAGGAAAAGGTGCTGGCCGCGCACCGGGCGGGAGTGAAGAACATCATCCTGCCGCGTGACAACGAAAAGGACCTGGCGGACATCCCGAAGAACGTGCTCGACGCGCTCGACCTGCACCTGGTGTCCACCATGGACGAGGTGCTCAAGATCGCGCTCGCCGAGCCGCTACCGCCCCGCATCGGGACGGCGCCGGTCGTGGCCGAGGTGACGGACGCCGGCGACACGCGGACACATTAGTTCGACGCGGGGTTCACAGCTCACGAACCACTGAGACACAGAGACACAGAGTTTTCACTCCCGCTCAACAACTGAATGCTCTGTGTCCCTGTAACTCCGTGGCCCGTGGGGGTGAAGGGCCTTCGCTTTGAAAATCGAGGCCGAGTTCGTCACCAGCGCCGCCGGCGCCGGTGACTTTCCGAGTGACCGGCTCCCGGAGATTGCCCTCGTGGGCCGGTCCAATGTCGGCAAATCGAGCCTGATCAATGCGCTGGTGCGGCGGCCGCTGGCCCGCACGAGCGCGGCGCCTGGCAAGACACGCCTCGCAAACTTCTACCGCGTGCAGCGGGGATCGGCGCAGGCGTTCTATCTCGTTGATCTGCCGGGCTATGGGTATGCGCGGGGTGGTGATGTGGCCGCGCAGCCGTTCCGGCGGCTGGCAGAAGCCTACTTCAGCCGGCCCGGCGCGCGGGCCGTACTGCTGCTGGTCGACTCGCGGCATCCCGGGCTGGCATCGGACCTGGACGCCTGGACATGGGCGCGATCGCAGCCCTGCCCGGCCGGCGTCATCGGGACCAAGGTGGACAAACTGACGCGCGCCGAGCGCACGCGTCACGGTCGTGAGCTTGACTCGTGGTTTGAAATCCCCGTGCCGCTCGTGTCCGCGGAAACGGGCGAAGGACTGGACGAACTGTGGAAGATGATCGCAAGGCTCCCAAGCCAAACGACGGCGTAGGAACCGCCACCGCCATCGAGCCGGACAAGGGCGCCAGCCAGGAGAAGGCGGCCCCGCCCCAGGACAGAGCCGAGAAAGGCCAGTCCCAGGAGCGCGCCGAACCTCGCGAGCGGGGCGAGCGCGGCGAGCGGGGCGAGCGCGGCGAGCGGGGCGAGCGCGGCGAGCGGGGTGGCCCGGCCTCCGCCGAGGCTCCGGCGGGCAGGCCCGCCTCGGCCGAGGCTTCGGCCTCCGCGCGTGGCACTACGGCGGACGGGTCGGCGGGCAGGCAGCAGGCCGCGCCCGCCCAGGCCATCTCGCTGTCGGCCATGAAGGAGATGAGCATCTCCGCGCTGACCAAGATTGCCAAGGACCTGGAGATCGCCGGCGCCACCGGCATGCGCAAGCAGGAGCTCATCTTCGAGATCCTGCGCGTGCGCGCCGAGAAGAGCGGCAACATCTTCTCGGAAGGGGTGCTCGAGACGTTGCCGGACGGCTTCGGCTTCCTGCGCGCGCCCGACTACAACTACCTGCCCGGTCCCGACGACATCTACGTCTCTCCCTCGCAAATCCGCAAGTTCGACCTCCATACCGGCGACACGGTGTCCGGCGTCATCCGGCCGCCCAAGGACGGCGAGCGCTACTTCGCGCTGATCAAGGTCGAGGCGATCAACTTCGAGCCGCCGGAGAAGACGAAGGAGAAGATCTTCTTCGAGAACCTCACGCCGCTGTACCCGCAGGAAAAGATCTCGCTCGAGACGGACCAGGAGAATCTCTCGGGTCGCGTCATGGACCTGCTCACACCGCTCGGCAAAGGGCAGCGCGGCCTGATCGTCGCGCCGCCGCGCACCGGCAAGACGATGCTGCTGCAGAGCATCGCCAACAGCATCACGAAGAACCATCCCGAGGTCTATCTCATCGTCCTGCTCATCGACGAGCGGCCCGAAGAGGTGACCGACATGCAGCGGTCGGTCCGCGGCGAGGTCATCTCATCGACGTTCGACGAGCCCGCGCAGCGCCACGTGCAGGTCGCCGAAATGGTCATCGAGAAGGCCAAGCGGCTCGTCGAGCACAAGAAAGACGTCGTCATTCTGCTCGACTCGATCACGCGTCTCGCGCGCGCCTACAACACGATCGTGCCGGCATCGGGCAAGGTCCTGTCCGGCGGCGTGGACAGCAACGCGTTGCAGCGGCCGAAGCGCTTCTTCGGCGCGGCGCGGAATATCGAGGAAGGCGGCTCGCTGACCATCGTGGCCACGGCGCTCGTCGACACCGGTTCGCGCATGGACGAAGTCATCTTCGAAGAGTTCAAGGGCACCGGCAACTCGGAAATTCACCTCGATCGGAAGCTGACCGACCGCCGCGTCTTTCCATCGATTGACATCACCAAGAGCGGCACCCGGAAGGAAGAGCTGCTGCTGCCGAAGGAGGAGTTGAACCGGGTCTGGGTGCTGCGCAAGGTCCTCACGCCGCTGTCGCCCACCGAGGCCATGGAACTGCTGCTGTCGAAGATGGGCAAGACCAAGACGAACGGCGAGTTCCTGAATGCCATGGCGGGCGGCAAAACCTAGAGGGAGCGACAGTCACTTCCACGGGCCACGGGCCACGGAGACACGGAGGCCTTGGAGGTCGTGTCTCCGTGCCTCCGTGGCTTGTCGGGGTAAAGATTGTTACAATTGCGGATTGCACAATCCCCGAAGGAGCGACCCGTGAAGGAAGGAATCCACCCGAAATACCAGGAAGTCGAGGTCCGTTGCGCGTGCGGCAACACGTTCAAGACACGCTCGACCAAGCCGGAGCTGCACCTGGAAATCTGCTCGGCCTGCCATCCGTTCTTCACAGGGCGCCAGAAGTTGATCGACACGGAAGGGCGCGTGGAGCGGTTCTCGAAGAAGTTTGGCGCCCAGACGTCGGAACAACGCAGGACGGCCGAGAAAGCCGCCAAGGCCGCCAAGACCACCAAGCCCGCGGCCAAGAAGAAGACTGCGGTTACGGTCTAGGGTTAAAACAACGGCATCGCGATTGGCGCGCCGAGCCTGCGATTGAGGCGGGCCAGGCGGTGCTGCACGGCTCGCTGTCGTGACACGGTGATGTTGAACTGCAGCGACTGCAGCGCAAAGCGCCGCGCCTCCCGGAGATCGCGGGCCCGATGCTCGTGGTGCACGGCGAGCGCCTCCATCGCCTCGCGGGCGATCGCGGGCGGACAGCGGCGAAGCTCGAGCACCCGGCGCCATGCGGCGGCGGCATCCTGAAACCGGCGCGCGCGTCTCGACAGCACCGCATACGAGCGCAACGCGTCCGCCTTGACGGGCACTTCGCCTGGCAGTTCGAGCGCCCGGGTATAACAGCCGCTCGCCTGGACCGTCATCCCGGCCCGTTCGTACAGCCGGCCCAATCCCAGCGCTTCGCGCGCCGTTTGCGCGGCAGTGGGGCCCTCGTCCAGTAACTGCGAGGCGTGAGCCGTGATGAGCGCGAGTGCCAGCAGGTCGAGGCGGTTGTGCTCGAACACGCCCGCGAGCGGACGTGCGTCGCCCGTGTGCACGTACTGAAAATACCTCGACGGAATTTCGAACGCGGGCACGTCGCCGTCGCGACGATGCCCGCAGAGCGTCTCCTCCAGCATCGTCAGGCAGCACCCGCCCGGCACGGCCTCCTCGTCGGGGCGCCAGAGCCGGCGGGCGGGATGGAGCATATCGACATGCGGCAGCGCGCCAAACGGCGTCGCCATCCGATGCAGGACGAAGCGCGTCTCGATGAGCGGCAGGTCGAACGACTTGCCGTTGTATGTGACCACCGCGCCGGCCGACGCCGCATCGCCAGCCGCACCTTCGAGGAGCGCCCGCTCCGCCGTGTAATTCGAGAGAAAGAACTGGCGCGTCCGGAAGACGGCACCGTCGAACCAGGCGAGACCGATCAGGAAGGCATAGGTCCCGGCTCCGCCGGCCAGTCCAGTGGTCTCGAGGTCCAGGAACAGCAACGGCCGCGGGTGCGCGGCATGCAGAGCGGCGGCTTCGGCCCCCGCAATCAGGTGAAACCGGGGCCACGGCGGCAGCGCGTCCATGACGGCGACATGGCCATGGCGATAGCCGGGCGCATACGTACGATTGACCACCAGGTAGCGATGCCCCCGGACATCGCGCCATTCGCCGCCGAGCGTCTCGGCCACAGCATCCACATGAGCCGGCTGCCCGCCTTCGCGCTCCGCGCTACGGCGAGGTCCCGCCGAAGCCTCGGCGGAGGCGGAAAGCCGGCCCCCACGATCGTCAGGCGTCTCGCTGCCGTGGGGGCCGGCTTGAGCCGGCCCGACGACCCCACGCAGACGTTCCGCCAGTGTGGTCATGCCTGTAACTCGGGGATTTCCCGCCTCCGCTCGGCTCCGGCGAGGCTCGCCGGAGCGCTACGCGCGAAGGCGGCGGCCCCCGCGAGGATCAAATCCAGGATCCGCAACGCCACGACCTTGGCGAGCGGCCCGGTGTTCCCGACGGGGCCGACACAGGTCGGGCACCCGTGCATGCAGTCGCAGCCGGCAATCAACTCGCGCGTCCGCGACAGCAGCTCAGCGTGCATGCCGAACAGTGGCTCGCTGAAGCCGATGCCGCCCGGATAGTTGTCGTAGACGAAGATCCGCGGCTCGTCCGAGACTGTCGTCGGCTGGCCGCCCCGGGTCATGTCGGGGTCATCACCCAGCTCGCCGCTGCCGATCGAGATGCCGATGTCCTGCCGATCGCACATGAGCAGCAGCTGCGCGATATGGCGCATGGCGAACGAAAGGCCCACTATCCCATCGCGGCGATCGTCGGATGCGTATGGCAGCGCGCCCATCACGGTCCGCGGCACGGTCAGCCAGAACGCCGTCGTGTGCATCTGCTGCTCCGGCAGGTCCAGCTCGCCGGAGCCGACGTTCTCGTTCGTGTAGAACTTGATCTTCTTGAACCCCACGACCCGTGAGGAGACGTGGACCTCGCCATGGCTTCGCAATCCGGGATCCGGGATTCGGGATCCGGGATCCGAGCACCCCGAACCTCCGGATCCCGGATCCCCGATGCCGGATCCCCGATCCCCGATCCCCGATCCCGTCTGAAACGTCTCCAGCACGGTCACCTTCGTATAAGTGATCGCGTCGGTATAGTAGTCGCAGTCGATCTGGCGCACGCAGGCCTTGCGTCCTTCGAAATCGAGCCGCTCCACCTGGTAGAGCGAACCTTCCACGATGTAAATCGCTTTCTCGTGCAGCGTGGCAGGACCGCTGTTGAAGCTCGTCTCGCCGATGACGTCCGCGCCATGTGTCGTGTCGACGACGACGAAGTTGTCCGACGAGATCGACCGCAGGCTGACGGCGTCTGCAGGATAGGACTCGTTGGTCCACTGCCACTGCCCCTCGCTGCCCCCGGGTCCGGCGGCGCGGTGCACGAATCCACTCTCGGCGAGCACCGCCAGCACTTCCTGCACGTCCTGTCTGCCGTAGGTCTCCGACGTGCCGAACGGCAGTTCGAACGCGGCGCATTTCACGTGGTCTACGAGGATGTGCAGGTTGTCCGGATTGATCAGCGCGCGCTCCGGCGATGCGTCGAAGAAATACGACGGGTTCCGCACGACGAACTGGTCGATCGGCGCGCTGCTGGCTACCAGCACAGCGGCCGATCGCGCCGTGCGCCGGCCCGCCCGCCCTGCCCGCTGCCACGTGCCCGCGATCGTGCCCGGATAACCCGCCATCACGCTGATGTCGAGCGCGCCGATGTCGATGCCGAGCTCGAGCGCGTTGGTCGAGACGACGGCGCGCACGCTGCCTTCCCGCAGGCCGCGCTCGATCTCGCGCCGGCGCTGCGGGAGATAGCCGCCGCGGTATCCGCGAATCTGCTCATTCGTGCCTGGTGGACCGTCAAAGTCGTCCTTCAGGTACGTCGTGAGGATCTCCGTCGCCAGCCGGCTCTGCGCGAAGACGATGACCTGCAGCCGCCGCTTCAGGAACTCTGAGGCGACACGCCGTGTTTCGGCCAGGTACGAACGGCGGATGCCGAGCTGCTGGTTGACGACGGGCGGGTTCACGAACAGGAAAAACTTCTCGCCCCGCGGCGCCCCGCTTTCGGACACCAGCTCGAACGGCTGTTCGACCAGCGACTCGGCGAGCTCGCGCGGATTCGCAATCGTCGCCGACGAGCAGATGAAGACGGGATTCGACCCGTAGTGCCGGCACACGCGCCGGAGCCGCCGCAGCACGTTCGCGAGGTGGCTCCCAAACACCCCGCGATACGCGTGCAGCTCGTCGATGACGACGTACCTCAGGTTCTCGAACAGCTTCGCCCAGCGCGGGTGGTGCGGCAGGACCCCCGAGTGAACCATGTCGGGGTTGCTGAGGACCACGTGCGCGCGGCCGCGAATCGCGCGGCGCGCATCCTGCGGCGTATCACCGTCGTACGTCGAGACGCTGATCTCCGTATCGTTCCGCGTCGACAGCTGATCAGACATCCCGTGGAGCCCGGCCAGCTGATCCTGGGCGAGTGCCTTGGTCGGGAACAGATACAGCGCCCGCGTTGAGGGGTCTCGCAGGATGGCATTCAGGACCGGCGCGTTATAGCAGAGCGTCTTCCCTGATGCCGTGGGCGTCGTAATCACGACGTTGCGACGGCCGAGCGCATGCTCGATGGCCCGGGCCTGGTGCGTGTACAGCTGCGCGATACCCCTGGCAACGAGCACCGCGCGAAGGCGCTCGTCGAGCGCGTCGGGAAATGGCGCGTATTCGGCGGAGCACGCAGGGAGACGCCGGACGGCCGTCACCCAGGCATCAGGCGTATCCGGCCGGTCAGGCGATCCGCCCGTCAACCGATCGAGCACAGCCTGGAGTGCCTGGTCCTGGGCAGGGTCCGTCCGTCGCGCCGGTAGCATGCGGGAGATGATAAGGCGAAAGTGACCTTGGTTCAATAGCTGCAAGCGCTGCGCACATGCAAATGACCATTCAACAGAAGCGCGGGGCGGCGATCGGCGCAGCCGCCATCGGGGCATTGCTTGTGGCGCGCTCCTGGCACCGCCGCGACCGGTACGACTTCGGGGGGAAGTCGGTATTGATTACGGGCGGATCGCGCGGCCTCGGCCTCGTCATGGCGCGGAACCTCGCCGCCGAAGGCGCGAAGCTCACCCTGGTGGCGCGCGACGAGGAGGAGCTCGATCGCGCCGTCAAGGACATCCAGTCCCGGGAGCCGCTGGCGGCGGTCGCCGGCGTATCGGCCGACATCCGCCGGCGGTATGACGCCGAGCGCGCGGTTGCCCAGGCCATCGACGGCTACGGGCGCATCGACGTGCTGGTAAACAACGCCGGCATCGTCCAGGTCGGACCGCTCGACCACATGACGTTGTCGGACTATGAAGACGCGATGAACACGCACTTCTGGGGTCCGCTCTACGCCATCACGGCGGCGCTGCCGCACATGCGCCGCGAGGGTGAAGGGCGCATCGTGAACATCTCGTCGATCGGCGCGAAGATCGCGATTCCCCATCTCGTGCCCTACTCCGCGAGCAAGTTCGCGCTGGCCGGGCTGTCCGAAGGGCTTCGCGCCGAGTTGGCCGGCGACAACATCATCGTCACGACGGTCTACCCGGGGTTGATGCGCACCGGATCGCCGGTGCAGGCGATGTTCAAAGGCAAGCGCCCGCAGGAATATGCCTGGTTCGCGATCTCGGATTCGCTGCCGCTGGCCAGCATCGACGCGGGTCGCGCGGCACACCAGATCATCAACGCCTGCCGCTACGGCCGGGCGGAACTGATCATCACCGCGCAGGCGAAGCTTGCGGTGCTCGCCAAGGACGCGGCGCCCGAGCTGTTCGCCGATGTGATGGCCTTCATCAGCGGCATGCTGCCACTGCCTGTGCCCGGGAGCGAAGGCGACACGGCCCGACCCGGCCGCGAGAGCGAATCGGGGTGGGCGGCGCGGTCCGCAACGCTTGCCGCCCGAACATACCGGGCGGCGCGGCAGAACAACGAGCTGTGACCATCTTCCATCTTCAATCTTCAATCTGACGATCGATGTTCAAATTGAAGATTGAAGATTGAAAATACGCGCTACATTGCCGGCCGTTCCGTCTCCATCAGCGCCTTGAACCGCCGCAGATCTTCCTGGATCTGCAGGTTTGGCTCCTCGCCAAAGGCGAAGGCGATCGCTGCGCCGAGCTTGCCGCCCGGTGGGTTGTACTGCATGTGCACGTGAACGAGCGTGCCTCGCTCCGTCTCGTTGAACGTGACGGCACCTGCCGTTGCGACATCGGATCCCTTGAGCGACTGCCAGGCGATCACCTTGTTCTCGATGTCGTTGATGATCCGCGCGTCCCATGCGACCTCGATCCCGGCGGGTCCCCTGGCAACCCAGTGCGAGATGCCTTCCTCGCGCACCGCTACCAGCTCGAGATGCTGAATGAACGTCGGCAGGTTCTCGAAGTTGCGCCAGAAGCGATACAGCTGGGCCGCTGGCTTCCGGATGAGCACCGAATGCTCCACGTGGATGCCGTGGAGACCGCCGAGCTTGCGTCGCGTATCCGAATTGCGATCCGCGATGATGCCGGTGCCCTTGCCGCGATCTCGACGCCCCATCCCCCGCTTCAGTGCATATGCCGCCAATGCTCCGGCCGCCACGACCGGCAACCACCGTTGAATGCGCCCCGCACCGCTGAATGTTGCAACCGCCACAATTTCCTCCTCAGGAGGACCCGAAATCCTCCTAGACGGCCGTATGGTCATCTCGCAGCGTCCTCGGAGCATGAGGCGTACCCGGGAAGGGGTCACAAGGGAATACGGTCGAGGACGAGCCGGAAATCGACGTCGCGCGGCAGCCGCCACCGCGTGAACTGGGGAAGCCGGCTCAACGGCAGCGCGAGATGCTTCAGCGTGCGGTCGCCGTCGCGCCGCCGGGCGAATACGGCTGCGACGTAATAGCGCGTGGCGGGATCATCGACCCCGGCCGCAATGCGCCGTTCGAGCGCTTCGATGGCGAGGTTGCCGAAGCGCTCCGCCTGGTCGCCCTCGCCGCGCGCGTCATGAAGAGCGCTGAGCTTCTGATGCAGCTCGATGAGCGTGCGCTCGCGAAGGGCATGATCGCTCGATGTCAGGTATTCGAGCTCGCGCCGGTACTCGCTGTACGCCGCATCGTAGTCATGTCTCAGGTAATGGACGTAGCCCAGGCGTGCATGGGCGCCGACAATCAGCAGCCCTTCCGTGCCCGACATCGCCCGCTCCTGCAGCTCGATCGCCTGGCGCGCGCTTTCTTCAGCGGCGTCGAGGTTGCCGTTCAGCGCCTCGAGGAACGACAACTGGAGATACGAGTAACCCCCTTCGGCGTTGAGGGCAATGGCGGTCCTCAATTCCTCGATGCCTTCTGAAACCATGCCCCGCCACATCCAATATGCCCGTGCCAGCGACTGGTGCACGTCCGCATTCTGCGGATCGAGCCGTTCGGCCGCACGCAGCTCGGTGATGCCCTCGTCCACCTGCCCGAGGGCCAGGAGAGACGAGGCGAGCCACACCAGCGCGTTCACGAGCGAGGGATTCAAGCCGAGCGCCCGCCGCAGCCGCTCGATCGCCTTGTGCTGAAGGTCCGGCAGGCTGAGGAACGTTCCCTTGAGGTTGTACGCGCCGCCGAGCGCCGCCCAGGCCGCGGCATAGCCGGGGTCGAGCTCCACCGCACGCTCGAACAGCGCGATCGCACGGTCGATCGCGTCACGTCCGGCGGAGCGCAGGTTCAGCACGCCACGCGAGTACGCCTCGAAAGCCTCGACCGACCGCGTCTCGTCCCGCTCGATCGCATCTGCCTGGTCCCTTCCGAGCTTCACGTCGAGACTGCGGCTCAACTCGAAGACGACGCGGTCCTGCAGCTCGAAGATGTCGCCGATGCGTCCGTCGATCTTGACGGTGCGGACGAGCGAGGCCGTCAGCACTTCGAGCAGGTGCGCGGTGATGCGGATGCGGTCGCCCAGACGCTGGTAAGCGCCGGCGACCACCCACCACGCGCCGAGACGGCGGCCGATCTCGATGGCCAACCGATCGTCGCCTGCGTCGGCCGTGGGCATGTTCTTCAGCAGCTCGAAGACCTGCGCGCGGCCGATCACCGTGATCGGCTGTATGTTCTTCAGGTCGGCCGTCACCGTTTCGGCGATCCCCGTGCCGATCCAGTCGTCTGCCGCCTCGCGCGTCACGTTGGCGAACGTCAGCACCGCGATAGTGCGCTCGCCTGTGGCCGTGTGCGCCGGCGGCGCCGCCGGCGGCAGCGGATCGGGATGCCTGACGAACATCGACGACGTGCCCGAGTCGGTCGCCTCGAGGCGCCGCGCCAGGCGATACAGGTCGATATGGAGGTCGCGCGCCGACTGGTAGCGGAACGACGGATTCTTCTCGAGCGCCTTGCGGACGATCGCGTCGAGCTCGGCGGGAACGTCGTAGTTGAATCGCGCGAGCGCCGGCGGCTCGTGATGAAGGATTCGGTCGGAGACCTCGGCCAGGGTGTCGCCGATGAACGGCAGGCGTCCCGCCAGCAGCTCGTAGAGCACGACGCCGGCCGAGAACAGGTCGGCGCGGTGATCCATCGCGCCGCCCATCAACTGTTCGGGCGCCATGTACGAGACGGTCCCAATCACGAGACCTGGCGAGGTCACGAGCAGCGGCGACGTCTCCAGGCGGGCGGCGGCGCTCGCGGGCACCTCCATCTTGGCCAGGCCGAAATCGAGCACCTTCACGAGGCCCCGGTTCGTCTGGATCAGATTTGCGCTCTTGATGTCGCGATGGATGATGTGGTGCGCGTGCGCCTCGTCGAGCGCGTCCGCGAGCTGAGCCGCGACGTCCACGGCATCCCGTACGGACAGCGGCCCGCGCGCCACGCGCTCCGCGAGGGTCTCGCCCTCCACGTACTCCATCGCGATGAACAGCGACCCGTCGTGATCACCCACATCGTAGGTGACGGCGATGTTCGGCGAGCGCAGGACCGACGCGGCGCGCGCCTCGCGCATCAACCGCGCGCGGCTCTCCTCGTCACGCCGCGTGTCGGCCGGCAGGAATTTCAGCGCGACTTCACGCCCGAGGCGCGTGTCCTCGGCCAGGTAGACCTCGCCCATGCCGCCGCCGCCCAGGCGCCTCACGACCCGATAGTGGAGAACCGCTTCCCCTTCGACCACTCCTGCATTGTAGGCGGGTCTAAAGACCCGCCTCTACGACTACGACGGGTCTG
>DATDHP010000462.1:0-6721 GCA_036521515.1 Vicinamibacterales bacterium | reverse complement strand
GGCCGGTGCTGCAAGATACTGATGATGCGTGGGTTACTGACTGGCGTGTGGACGGACGTGAGCGGATGCCTTCCGAGATCGACAACCAGCGTTACCGAAACGGCGACGCTGGGCTCACCAGCGACAACTGGCGTTGCGTTTCACGTCTCTGCAGCATTCCTGGATCACGTTGCTCCCGCGTAGCCGCGGAGATGCTGTGACGCGGAGAAAATGAGGCCAAATCGTTCCGCGCCTCCGCGGCCCGTGGCGCTGAAACATGCCCTAGCCAAGCACCAACTGCAGGTGCCGCAGCGCGCCCGGCCCGACGGTTGCGGCTCGCGAAGATGACCGGTGGCTCTGGAGCTTGCTCTCGCGCATCTGGACCGGATGGCAGACGGCCCTTGTGATCGTCAGGACTGAGACGGGTCGCCGCCTGGCACCGGCGGAGCTTCCGGCTGTGCTGGACCTGCAGGCCAAGTACATCGTCGCTCGGCGGATTCCGTCTGGTGCGGATCTTCGCCGCCATGCGCGGCCTGCTCGCGTTCATCCCCGGGCACCTGATCATGGTCTTCCTTCACGGGTGGAAAAACTTCGCCTCCATGTGGACCAGATCGAAGGAGCGCTTCAATCCGATGACGTGATCCGTCCGTAAGCATAGGTGTCGCCCCGACGGGCGGCCGCGTGCGCGGCGCGTCGAACGTTTGCCGCGTCCATGGAGGATGGATCATGAGGACTCATCGACTGGCCGTGTGTGCCACCACTGCGCTCGTGCTGTGCGCCGGTGTCGAGCCGTCGTACGCGCAGACCTGGCGAGGGCCGTACGTCGCCGCCACGATCGGTTCCGGAATGCAGCCTGACGGCGACAATCGGTTCGTTCGCTTCGACAAGACGCTCGACGGAGATTTCAGCGATACAGTGACTACCGCCGCGGGCGTCAACGCCTTCTCGCCGGGTTTCTGCTACGGAGCTGCGGTGAACTCCATTCCGGCCGGCGGGTGTACACAGGACGACCGCGCGCCCGACTTCGCTGCGCGCGGCGGCTTCGACTGGCAGGGGGAGGGAAGCTTCGTCCTGGGCGTCGTCGCCGAGGTCGCACGGACGGATCAGATCAGCAGCGTCAGCGCTTTCAGCAGTACGCCAGCCTTCTACACGCTCACCCGCGAGTTGAACTGGCTCAGCGGCTTCCGGGGAAGGGCGGGGTACGGCTCCGAGCGCGTGCTGCTCTACGGCACGGGCGGCTTCGCGATGGCGGAGGTCGAGCACGGCTTTACCACCAGCAACGCGGTCAACACGTTCAGGACTTCGGGTAATGACGATGTCTGGGGGTTTCAGGCCGGGGGCGGATTGGAGCTGCGGCTCGGCGAGCGCTGGTCCTTCGGCGCCGAATACGTGATGACACGTCTCCACGACAAGGATGAATTCACGGTTCGCGTGCAGGGGCCGGCTCCGGCGACGAACGCCTTCATCCTGACCAACCCGTCAGGCACCGACCTGCGGCGTGCGGACCAATTCGACGTCTACGCCGTCCGCTTCATCACGAGCTTCAGGTTCTGAGTCGCGACACGTGACCTTGCGATCATCGGCAAGGCCAGGCCACCGCTCCACACCGTGTGGTGCGCCCGCTCGCCTGATGCGCCCGACGCACCCTTGACACGCCGGTCACTGCCGGCCGATCATCCGCGCTATGCCTTGGCCCATCCGCGCTGTATGGGCCCCTTCGGGCGCATCACGGGTCTCCGGTGAACCTCGGACCGGGCCGGAAAGCGCCCGAACAGTTCCTATCGTCTGCGGATTCGTCTTTTCACCGGAACTACGCGTCATCAACGTCGTCAGGCGCACGCAGATCCGCGGGCGCGAGCGGCGGTGCGCGCGGGCCTCGAGGTGAGGTGACGCACGAACGAAGTGTGCGAGTTGAGCTGGACTGGGAGGGAGGAGATATGAGCATCCTTCGGGTATCGGGCGTCGTGGCGCTTGGAATCGTGGCCGCGGTGTGGCTGGCGGTCGTGAGGGCTCAGGCGCCGTCGGGCACCAACGCAGTCGACCCGACGACGGTCGATCCGGACGCGGCAATCAAGGCGGCGGCCGAACGGATGCGGGCCGAGGCCGAGGCGCTCAAGGGCTGGACCACCCCGCGCACGCCGTGGGGCGATCCGGACCTGCGGGGCGTCTGGCACCTGGCGACCTACACGCCGCTGCAGCGCCCGCAGCACCTCGCCGACAAGCCCTTCTACACGGAAGAAGAGGCCATCGCCGCCTTCAAGCGCGCCGCCGAAGCCGACTCGGAAGTCGATCCGCGCACGGTCCACTACGACTGGAAGGAATACAGTATGGACGCGTGGCAGGGCGGCGCCCGCCCGAACCTGCGCACGTCGCTGATCTTCGATCCGCCCGATGGCCGGCTGCCGTCGCTCACCGAGCAGGCAAGGCAGCGGCAGGCGGCGCGGATGGCCGCCGCCAAGCTGCGCGATCCGGCGGCGGGCATCGTGACGTTCGGCAACACATACACGCGGTGCATCCTTGGCAATTCGGCCGCGCCGCTCGTTCAGGGCGGCAATCCCGGAGCCAACCCCGAAGACCTTGCAGCAAGTGTCACGGCCGAAGCATTTCTGTTCCAGAGCCCCGGCTACGTCACCATCGTGATTCAGTCGAACAACGACGTGCGCATCATTCCGCTCGATGGGCGTCCGCATCTTCCCTCCAGCCTGCGGCAATGGTGGGGGGACGCTCGCGGCCGCTGGGAAGGCGACACGCTCGTCGTCGAGACGACGAATTTCAAGGACAGGGCGCCCGCTCCCAACATCCAGGGATCCACCGAGGCGCTGCAGATCGTGGAGCGTTTCACGCGGCTCAGCGCCAACACCATGCGTTACCAGTACACGCTCACGGACCCGGGCACGTGGGTCAGGCCCTGGTCGGCGGAGGCTCATCTCCCCAGACTCGAGCCGTACGTGATCTACGAGTTTGCCTGTCACGAACAGAACTATGGCGTGATCAACGTGGTCAGAGGCACACAGATGCGCGAGCGCGGGGCGGCTGCCCGCGCGCGGGGTTCGAGGTGAGATGACGGACAGCGATTGCGTCCTTTCAACGGTTGGCGAGGCTCAGTTCTGGAGAGGAGGGTTCATGCGCACCATGCTGGTCGTCGCCGTGGCGCTTGTTGCGAGCGCGGGCTCGCTCGGCGCCGCTGCTCAGTCCATCTCAGTGAACCGCGCCGAGATCAGCAGCGACGCTGCACGCAGGTTGGTGGAGGCCTGCGTCGCGTACGCCGAACGGAACAAGATCCTCGTCGGGGCGGCCGTTGTGGGCATCGATGGGGTCCTCATCGACTTCCACCTGATGCAGGGCGCGACCGCGACCAATTCCGAGACCGCGATCCTCAAGGCCAAGACAGCCGCACACTGGCGGCGACCGACGCGCGAGCTCGAGGAATGGGTGAAGACCGGAAGCAATGGCGCACCCGAGTGGATCGGCGACTTCCCGCGGGCTGGTGGCGTGCCCCTCGTAATCGACGGGATGGTCGCCGGCGCCATCGGCATCGGCGGCGGCGGTGACAAAGGGGACGAATGCGCGCAATACGCTATCGACACCGTCATCCGGAAACGGCCCTAGCCGTCAAAGCTCGACTCGTGTGAGGTGCTACGAAGTGCTGAAAAGCGGCTCAGCTCTCGAGTGGAATCTCGTTGCGCATCACGCCGCAAGCAACAAGCACCGACAGCCCCACTAGCAGGTCGCGGGGGTCGACCGGCGCGACGCGATGGTGATACGACTCGATCAACGACGGCACATCGCGGCAGCCAGCTGCGATGCGAATCAGTTCCGGCAGGTTGACGCCTCCGACGTATCGGACCGGTTCGCTGGTACCCGGAAGTACGATGGCGTCCCGCAGCACGACCTCCCGATCTTCGATGACGGCGAACGGCTCGAACCGAAGGTGTGGAGCTGGCGTGAGCTCGAGACTCGATGCGTCGCGGAGGATATCAAATGCCGCCCGCACACGGGCATCGTGCAGAGCGGAACCCTCCCGACCTGCAGCGCCAGCGGTGCCGGGCACGACGCTCGCGCGTACAGACCAGAATTCGTCCTCGTGTACGTTCGCCGCAGTCTTGAAAAACTCTGCTGAACGCCGCAGGCATTCCTGGTAAACCTCCCGCTCACGCCTGTCGTGATAGTCGGTTGCGACGGCGAGCATCTGCGGCTTATCGAGGGCGGTGTTGAGGACAACCGCTGCGCGCCATGCGGATGCGAGCGCCTTCTTCACCCCAGCGGAGGACAGCGGCTCGATGAACGACGCCGCATCGCCAACCAGCAACGCTGCCGAATCTGCGGCGCGCAGGCAGGTGTAGAGCGACGCGTCGCACGCCCAGGGCCGGTTGATCTGACGGGATCCGGTGAGACGTGCGTCGATGCTCCGCGCCTTCCTCAGCTCGCCGCAATAGATCGCATCGAGACTCGCCTTTCGCACCGTCATCAGACCGGCGTCAACCATGACGGTGCACTGCCGGCGTGTTGCGGATAGCGGAACCGACCATGCCCACCCGTTTTCATAACTATCGACGATGGTGTGGGTCTGCTCGTGCGACGGCCAGTCTGGACACTCCCATTCGGCCGCGATCGCGAGCGTCCGATATCCGGCATCGGCGCGCCGCAGGCCACGCCGCGCGATGATGCCGGCGCGTCCCGAGCAGTCGAGCACGAAGCTGGCCCGATATCTGCTGACGCCGCGGGCGGTCGTGCACTCGAGGGTTGCAGCAGTCGTGTGGGCGCCGTCCCCTGCAACATCGACGCGCTGAACCTGACCTTCGACAATCGACGCTCCCTGCGCGCGGGCATGATTGCGGAGCAGGCGGTCGAACACGGATCGCGAGACGTGATAGCCGGCATCAGCGCTCTCGGCCCTCGCTTCCCTGCCTGCCCATCGGGAAATGTTTCCATGGTTGGGATGGAATCCAGCGGTGTCGACCTCTTCGAGCTGTCCGAGGAAGCGGAGGAGCTTTCGCGTGCTGGCCGGCAGCGATTCGGCGAGGCTCGGCTTACTCGACTCGTGATGGATCAACGCCACCGAACGACCCCACGACGCAAGCAACCCCGCCGCCGTGGCGCCGGCCGGTCCGCCTCCGATGACCAGCACGTCAACGGGCTTTGACATCGGATGCAGGCCCGACCTGGAGGTCGGGTGTGATCCCGCTCGTCAGGGCCTCCAGAATCTCGGACAATCCCGCGCCGGGAACCGCTTCCATCGCGCGGGCGACAAAGCCGCTCGCGTTCGCCACGGCGAAGCTGATCCCCTTGAGATTCCGCTCGCGCGGAACGTTCGGGATGTCCCGCGGATATCCGGATGCCATGATCACGCGCCGGCCGTTGCTGCCCGCGACGCGGTAGCCATCTCGCGGGCAGCTCCAGTCGAGCCGCACCGCGACGACGCCGTCGAGGCTTCCCGGCAGCCACTGCACGCCGCCTTCATCAAGCGCCGCCACGATCAGCGCACCGTGATCGCGCGCTCTTTCGACGGCAGCCTCGAGAAGGCAGCGGTGCGCGCCGTTCTTCGTTCCCAGACTGAGATTGATCACGCTCGCGCCGCGCGAAGAGGCTTCGTCGATGCCGCGAACGAGCGACGCGATGTCTGTCGCAAGCGCGTTCCAGAATACCTTCACCGCCACGAGCGCGGCTGCGGGCGCTTTCTCCCGAATCGCCGCGGCGACGGCAGTCCCGTGCCCCAGGCAATCAACGAAGTCATCGTCGAGCGATCCATCATCGCGAACCGCGACGCCCTGCTCGACACCACCCACGTGCGGATGAAGAGCGTGAACTCCGCTGTCGACGACAGCGACTCGAACTCCACGTGCCGTGTACTGGGCGAGATACATAACCGGATTCACCCCGGCGCTGAATCAACACCGGACGGAAACAACGTAGCAAACGCGCCGCCGGTCACCTGAAGATCTGCCGGCCTCCCCTGTTCGACGATGCCGCCGTCGCCAAGCACCACCGCGCGATCGGCGGCGGACGCGAGGCTGAGACGATGCGTGATCACGATCGTCGTTCGGCCTCGCATCGCCCGCTCGTAGCCGGACAACACCTGGCGTTCCACGATTGGATCCAGCGACGCAGTGGGTTCGTCGAGGACCAGCACCGAGGGGTCGGTCAGAAGCGCCCGAGCGATGGCCACCCGCTGCCGCTCGCCGGCCGACAGCGCGGTTCCCCGCTCGCCGACGATCGTCTCGAGACCCTCGGGAAGTCTGGCGGCCATCTCGTCGACTCCGGAGAGCGATGCCGCCCGATGCACCTCGTCGTCGGTTGCGCCAGGACGCGCGTACCGGATGTTCTCCGCGATGCCGGCGTGAAAGAGAACCGGTTCCTGATCCACGAGCACGACATGCCGCCGCAGATCGGCGAGCGACAGGTGTCGCAGATCGATCCCGTCAAGCCGGATTGTTCCCTGATCGGGGTCGAGCAGCCGCACCATGAGATCGGCAAGCGTCGATTTGCCGCTGCCGCTCGCTCCAACCAGCGCGACCGTCTCACCCGCGCGCACGGCAAACGACACAGACTTCAGGACGTCGCCGCGCCCGAGGTCGATCGAAACATTGTCGAAGTCGATGGAGCCATGAACGCGTTCGAGCCGTCGAGGCTCCGGGGCTTCGACGACCTCAGCCGGCGTGTCCAACAACTCGTGAACGCGCGCAAGCGACACTCGAACGGTGGCCAGGTTCGCGTACAAACCCATGAGAGCCTGGACCGGCTG
>DATDHP010000461.1:0-2826 GCA_036521515.1 Vicinamibacterales bacterium | reverse complement strand
CCGCCTGCGCGTGGAACTCGTCGATCATGGACGGGCGAATCCCGACCGCCTGAAGGCGCTCGGCGCCGCCGGGGTGGTGCAGGTGGGCAACAGCCTCCAGGCAATCTTCGGCACCCGCTCGGAAAACCTGAAGAGCGACATGGAGGAGTACCTGCGCGCCGGCGGCGCCGAGCTCGCAGCGCTCGCGCAGACACCGGCGGTGGACGCGCCGCCCGCGCGCGCGGGTGCCCCCGATCCGGAGGTGCTGCGCACTGCCGCCTCCATTTCGCTGGCGCTCGGCGGCGGCGGCAATATCAGGCTGGCGGAGGGGTGCGCGCAGACGCGCGTGCGCGTCCAGGTCGTCGATCCGGCGCTCGTCAATGGCGCGGCGCTCAGTGCCAGCGGCGTCACCGGCGTGATGCGCCTCGACGGCAACGTGCTGCATCTCATCGTCGGACCGAACGCCCGTGATATCGCGTCAGCGCTGAACTCCGCTCCGCCGGTCGTCACATTGACTTGACGATTGCCAGACCGTTGATCTTGCCGCCCCTGAGCATTTATCACGCCGCACCACGGGTCGCTGCGACGCAATTGATCTCCAGGACGCAGAGAAGGTCGGACGTCAACACACACGAGCGCCTCTCCTGGCGGCAACAGTTGGTCAGAGAGTCAAGAGACTCCTCCGCGCTCGATCCTGATCCTGATTGACTACCTGAAGGCGCACGGGGTGCCGGACGGCATTCGACCGCTGGGTCAACACCGGATTCATCACCGGCGTGTCTCCGGACGGTCGCATCCTCGTCGGGTACGGGGCCGGGCCGCGGGACTTCCAGGGTTACATGGTGATCCTGGGGGCCACGCCATGAGCCATCTCACGGCCGTCGCCGTGGCCGCGACCCTGCTGGTGTGGCTGCCGGCGCCACTGCGGGCGCAATCGTGGGAGGTCTCCGGCCTGGTCGGTTACACGCCGTCCTCTGCGCTCGACCGCCGGGCGCCCGAGCCGGATCAGCTCGACATCCAACGTCAGCCTCATTGTCGCAATGCTGTCCGCCTGTAGAGCGCGACGCCGCCCCCTTCACAGACCCTGGTCATACCCTGCGCGAACGTCGGGTCATGCCGGATCGCCTGCGCGAGCACATCTCCCCCCTCAGACTCTTCCTCGACGAGCATCCACCCGGCATGCGGGGCGGCGCCGGTCTCGAGCGCGGTGTCCCAGATCACGCCGTTCCCCTCGTGAATGAACTCCGCGATGTCGAACCCGTCGGGCGACAGCTCCTGCATGTAGTGCGCGAGCGACGCCATGCTGGCGAGGATCTTTTCACCCCGATACTCGCGCGCCAGGCAGCCGGTCACGGCGCGCCGGTTGAGGCTGACCGGGACATCCCACTGCGCCTCGACGATGAGCGGCGCGGAGCCGTCCCAGAGCGGCGACTCGATGGCCAGCGACCCTGCGAGCACGGTCGCCACGAGTGTCCCGGCGTGACGCGCCCTGAGCAGCCCGGCCGAGAGCCCGGCGAAGAGGGCGCACGCCGCCACGAGCGGAATCATGTAGCGGATGCGGAACGGATGGCCGGAAACGAACGCGGAGAAGGGGAGGACGGCCGGCGCGAACAGCGCCACGGGGACGAGCAGCGCGGCGTCCGCGGCGCGCGCCACGGCCCGCAGCAGGAACGTGGCCGCGACCGCGAGCGCCACCACCTCGACGACGTACCCGCTCATCTGGTGCGTGCCCCACCACACCGCGACCAGCGTCTTGGCCGCCTGTCCCGCGTAGGTGGGGTCGGGCGCATAGAATCCGCCCGCCACGAACCATGACCCGACGGTCACCCGACTATTGATCAGGAAGAGGGCCACGGCGCCTCCCGGCCAGCGGCCCAGCGTCCAGACGCGACGGACGAGCGTGGGGACAGGAGTGCCTCGCCGCCACAACGCGTAGGCCACGGCCACGAGCCCGGACGCGATGATGAGCCACGCTTCGTACCGCGTCCAGGCCGCGGCGAACAGCAGCCATCCGAGACGCGCCGGAACCTCGTCCGCGCCGGAGACGACCCATTCGTAGAGCCACAACACGGTCATGAACGAAACCGCCAGGAGCAGCGGTTCCGTCATCGGGGTCGCCTGCAGGTAGAGCAGGTTCGGGTTGAGCACGAGCAGGACGACCGCCGTCGTCGCGCCAGCCGTGGATCCGGTGATCGCCAGCACGAGGCGGGCGGCCGCGTACGCGGTGACGCCAAAGCAGGCGATCGAGACCAGCGATCCGAAGACGCCCGTCTGGTAGAAGTAGTCGATCTGCGTGGGAAACAGCTGGATCAGATGCGGCAGCGGCAACCACACCGCTCCGATCTGCTGCCAGCCCGGTGTGATGCTGTCGATCACGCGGCGCGCCACCACGAGATGCGCTTTCGCGTCGTAATGGGTCAGGACCAGGTCCGCGCGCAGGAGGACGATCCATGCGACGGTGCCGGCGGCGGCTGCCGTGGCCGCGAGCAGCCGGGAGGTGCGATAATCGCTCAAGAGGTGATAGTACAAGTGGAAAAGTCGAAAAGTGGAAAAGTGGAAAAGTAAGTGGAAAGTGCGACGAGCTGTGGGAACGTTGAGTTGCGACCCGCAACTGAGGACCTCGCGGAGGCCCGTCCGATTTGGTTGTTTGTCCTTTTGAGTTACTTCTCCACTTGTCCACTTCTCTACTTCTCCACTTTTGAACACTCCCCTTGAAAGCGTTCATCAGCTGGATCTACGGCGTCGCGCTTTCACTCGGCGGCCCGGGACTCTTCACGATCGCGTTCCTCGACTCCTCGTTCCTCTCGCTGCCGCAGATCAACGACATCCTTGTCGTCCTCATGGTCA
>DATDHP010000460.1:0-9094 GCA_036521515.1 Vicinamibacterales bacterium | reverse complement strand
CGAGGTAGGGTTTCACCCACTGTCGGGCCGCGCCGATTTTTCACTAGACAGAATGGCTGTCACAGCTTCTTCGTAACGGCGTCGCTCAGTCGATGGCCGCCTGCGCGGGCCCCGCAATGGTGGGGGGCCTGCTCGGCGGCGGGCAAATCGTCCAGTGTGGCTGAGACCGAGCACCGAATACGAGAGTTGACCTACCCCTCGTCACGTCGTGGATTATGCGGAGTGTCTAACGCTTCGCACCGTGCCACACACGAGGAGGTAGGTCATGGGGAACCGTAGCATGTTCGTAGGGCTGGATGTCCACAAAGAAACGATTGACGTGTCGATCGCCGAGGGCTCTCGGAACGGAGAGGTGCGCCACTACGGGGTGATCGCGAGCGATCTCGAGCCGCTCGACAAGGTTGTGCGCGCCTTGCGTGCCCCGAACCGTCGTCTGCACTTCGTGTACGAGGCGGGCCCGTGCGGCTTCGGCATTTATCGGCATCTGACGAAGCGCGGCGAGGAATGCGTGGTCGTGAGTCCGTCGATGGTGCCGAAACGGAGCGGCGATCGGGTGAAAACCGACCGACGTGATAGTCAGACCCTCGCCCGGTTGCATCGCGCGGGGGAACTTCGCGCGATCTACGTGCCTGACGATTTGGATGAAGCGATGCGCGATCTCGTACGCGCGCGGGAAGACGCCGTCATGCTGGGCACGCAGGCGAAGTGCCGGCTGAAGGCGTTCCTCCTGCGCCAGGGACGTCGCTATCCGGGCCGTGAAGGATGGACGCTTCCGTACCGACGGTGGTTAACGGATCTCAGTGTCCAACAGCCGCCCAACACATCACCCTGCAGGAATACCGCGACACGATCGACGAACCGGAGCGACGGATCGAGCGCGTGACGGAGCAGCTGCGCCACCTTGCGCCGAGCTGGCGGTGGGCCCCGGTGGTTGCTGCGCTGCAAGCCTTACGCGGTGTGTCGTTCATCACCGCAGTGGCATTGGTGGCCGAGCTCGGCGACCTGACCCGCTTCGGGCACCCGCGCGAACTTATGGCGTACCTGGGCCTCGTGCCATCGGAATATTCCAGCGGGCCCACTGTGCGACGCGGGGCCATCACGAAGGCGGGCAATCCGCACGCACGCCGGCTGCTCGCGGAGGCGGCGTGGGCGTATCAGGGAATTCCGCGCATTGGCCGCCAGCATGCCTATCGTCCTATGGGTGGACAGCGCCAATTGCCGTGTTACGCCGATAAGCGCTCATTCGCCCGTCGCCGCCGCGCCACGCGCGGGAATTCTGATGAGGTCTTGGCCCGGCGTCAAGTGTTTGTCCGGCAGGCGGTTACGGCATTTTCCCGCATTGCCACAAGGGACGGGCGCCAGCGCCATGACATCGGAATCCCCAGGATGGGACTCCGGCGCCAATTCGTGGTCTCGGTCACAAGCTTCGTCCAATGCCTTCGCAGACTGCCACGCGATTCAGGTCGGCGTCGCGCATCGACTTCGTGTCTTGCGCGAGGCATGCGCCGCTGACGCACGCGTCGGTGGAGTCGCTGACGGCTCGTCCTCGTCCGCCGGATCCGTGGAGGTCTCGGACCACCGCCCCATCGCTGCGACGTTCCGCCGGCGGTCGTCCGAGCAAGCGGGCGGAGTCCTACTGACTCACGTACGCCGCGGGAGGTGCGGCGGTCGTCTCGCTCACCCTCTTTGCCGGCAGCCTCACGGTGATACAGGTCCCGCGCTCGTCGAGGCCGCCACGGCACGAGATGTCACCGCCGTGCAGCTCGACGATCTGCCGGCACATGTACAGGCCTATCCCAGCGCCGCGCGCGCCCGGACGCCCGCCAGCCTGATGGTGCTCGAGCCGGAAGAACTTGTCGAAGATCCGCGCGCGAAACGGGGTGGGGATGCCGGGACCAGTGTCGGTGACGCTGATCGAGATGGTTGCATCCCCGCCGGGACTGCGCGGTGCGGCATGAACGCTTTCGATGCTGATGCGTCCTCCTGCCGGTGTGTACTTGAGCGCGTTGGACAGGATGTTGTCGAAGACCGCCCGCAGGCGGAGCGGGTCGGCCGAAATCCGCGGCAGGTCGGCGTCGACACTCGCCCTCAGGGAGACACGCTGCACGGTCGCCTGTCCGTCGACCCGCCGCAGCGCTTCAGCGATCACGTCCGAGACCGCGACGGGTTCGAGACTGAGCCGGAGCTCACCGGCCTCGATCCTCGTCAGATCCAGGAATTCATGAACGATCCCGGTCAACTGTTCGACGCCGATGAGCGATGTGGCCACGAGCTCTCGCTGTCGTGCGGGCAGCACGGCAGACGCTTCCTGCAGCATCAGCAACGTCATCCTCAGGGTCGTCAACGGCGTCTGCAGCTCGTGCGACGCCACGGCCACCAGCTCCGAGCGCATCTCATCGAGGCGGACGATGTCGGTCACGTCGTAGAGCAGCAGGACCGCTCCCGCCTGCTGGGGATTGCGCGCCGGCACGGGGACCACGCGTGGCAGCAGCCGCTGGACGGTGCCCTCCTGTTCCACGCGGATCGTGCGAGTCAGGTCGGCCGGTGGCGCCACACCAGCTCCCGTGGAAATCGCCCGCGTGATGGCGCCGAGGTCCAGGCCCTCCAGCCGGAGATCGTCAAGGCAGCGTGGTTCGTGCACGCCCGCCGCTGCCAGCGCGCTGAACGCCGCACGGTTCATCGACTGGACCCGGCCGGCTCCGTCGAGCAGCACGACGGCATCGGGCAATGCCTCCAGCGTCGCTTCGAGCGTGTTCTTGGCGGAGACGACCTCGCCGATGTTGGTGCGGCGAAACTCCGTGAGGTCCTCGGCCATCTGGTTGAAGGCGGCGGCGAGCTCGCCGAGCTCATCGCGCGATGCCACGTCGATCCGCTCGGAAAAGTTCCCCTCTCGTATCGCGTTGGCGCCGCGCGTCAACCGGCGGACCGGTCCGACGACCGTGCGCGTCAGGTGCCACGCCACGGCCACGGCGATCCCGAGCGCGGCGAGCGTGATCAACAGGACGGCCCGCCGCGCCGCGGCGGCCTCGTCACGCGCTCCCGCGACCGTGTCGCGCGCGAGCTCGAAGTGCCGGTCGCGGATCGCGGTGGCCAGCGCCACGGCCCTGCGCAGGACGGGGTTCGCCGTCTGGTGATACCGGACGAGCGCTTCGCGCTCGAAGGCGACCGTGATGACACTGTCTGCGGCCTGACGGTATGCGCGCAGCTCCGCCTGCAGCGTGGTGAGCTCCGGCTCGTCGTCCGGTCGGAGGACGGCCAAGAGATCGGCGACCGCGTGATCGACGACGCCGCGCTCCGAGCTCAACACCTGCGCGCCGCGATTGTCGCCGGCGAGGATCAGCAGCACGGCGTCGTCTTCCCGTTCGAGCGCACCGGAGAGGCGGGAGGTCACCTCGGTCACCGACTCGCTCTGCCGCACGGTGTCGGTCACGACGCCGCTGAGACGCGACAGCGAGAAGAAGGTCCAGACGCTGGCGGTCACCGTGGTGAGCACCAGCAGGCCGGCGGCGACGACGAATCGAAGACGGAGGCGGCCGGGGATCATGCCGCCTCACACCAGCCCGTATCGCTTGCGCTTGCGCTGCAGGGTGGTGGCGTCGATCTCGAGGATGCGCGCGGCGGCTTCGAGGGACGGCGATTGCGCGACGACCCGCGCGATGTGCTCGCGCTCCAGCCGCTCCAGCGAGACCAGTGCGCCCACGCGCGCGGGCGGCATCGCACCGTCCTCGTCGGTGGGGGACTCGGCGAGGCCGAGATCGGCCAGGTCGAGCACGTCGTGCGCGGCGAGAATGACCGCGCGCTCGACGGCGTTGCGCAGCTCGCGGAGATTCCCGGGCCAGCGATGCGCGATCATCGCCTGCTCCGCCGCCGGCGCGAACGTGAGGGTCGCCCGGCGTTGCTTCTGGCCAAAGACGGACAAGTAGTGGCGGGCCAGCAGGTGAATATCCTCCGGGCGCTCCCTGAGGGACGGCATGGTCAGGGTGACCACGTTCAGGCGATAGAACAGGTCTTCGCGGAAGCGCCTGGCTCGTGCCTCGCTTTCGAGATCGCGATTGGTGGCGGCGATCAATCGGACGTCGGCCTGTCGCTCCCGCGCCTCGCCCAGCCGCTGGTAGGTGCGGTCGTTGAGGAACCGGAGCAAACGCGCCTGGGCGTCGGCCGTCAGCTCGCCAACCTCGTCCAGCAGCAACGTGCCGCCTTCGGCTTCCTGGACTTTCCCCGCCACATCGGCGTCGGCCCCCGTGAACGAGCCCTTGCGATGGCCGAAGAGCGCGCTCGTCATCAGGTCGCCCGAGAGCGCCGGGCAGTTGACGGTGACAAAGGGTGCATCCGCCCTCGGGCTGTTCGCACGAATCCAGCGCGCGAGGACGTTCTTGCCGCTCCCGCTCTCACCGCGCAAGAGCAGCACCGCATCCGAGGCCGCGGCCCGCGCTGTGGCTTGCAGGAACCGGAGAAAGACGGGGCTGCGCGACTCGAAGAACGCGGGCTCGCCGCTTTCGTCCAGCTCCTCCTGGAGCTCGGCCAGGCGACGCCGCAGGCGCTGGGCTTCCACCACGCGATTGGCGGCCAGACGGACTTGATCGGGTGTGAACGGCTTCGGCACGTAGTCGACCGCACCGCGCCTGATGGCGTTGACCGCGCTCTCGATGGAGGCAAATGCTGTCACGACGATGACCCCGAGGTCGGGCTGCCGGGCCAGCATCTGCGGGAGGAGATCGATCCCCGCCTCGGCTCCCAGCCACAGGTCGAGGAACACCACCTCGAAGTGCCCGCGGTCCAGCGCTTCGAGCGCCGCGCCGCCGGTCGCGACGCCGAGCACGCGCGCGCCCGCGGCCTCCAGGCAGAGCCTCAACGACTGACGTACGCCGGCGTCGTCGTCGACGACCAGCGCCGCCCAGGGAGCTTTGCTGCCCGCCGCCGAAGCGGCGAGCTCCTGCTGCGGTACGTGTGCCATCAGCGCATCACAAGTGAGCGCCCCGTGTTCGAGAAGACGGCCTTACGACGCCGCGATGTACCCGCGGCGCGCTCTGACGCGGAATGAGCTGTCCCGCGCCTCTACGCGGATTGTGTGCCAGCGGCCGTCACGATGCCCAGGGCTCGTGTAACCGAGATAATATTGCCGGCTCAACTCGTCGGCGATGCTGGCCGTCGCGGGGGTGAGATCGCGCACGCTGCGCACGACCTCGGTACGACCGCCGCTGTCGTCGGTGATCGCGCGGAGTGCCGTGACGTTGATGCGGCCCCCGCCCCCGAACCCACCGAGCGTCGGCGGGAACTGCGGAAACACGGACCACGGCTGCCCCGCTCGTCTCCGGCCCGGGATGGGAAACGGGATCCGTCGTGGCGGTGACGTTGGACGCTGCGGCCGGACCCGCCTTCGGTCGGCGCCATCGATGCCAATGGCGTAGACCAGCACTTCCGTCTCGCGGACGGCGGCGCGCACCTCGGAGATCCCGGCGCGGCTGTTCGTGTCGTCGCCGTCAGAAATGAGCACGATGGCCTTCTTGCGGTGGCGACCGCCGTCGGCCTTCGGAACGGCTTCTGCGACCGCGTCGAACATCGCGGTGCCGCCGCTGGCGTAAACGCCCCACAAGCTCGCGCTGACCGCCGCGCGATTCGTCGTCCAATCCCGCAGGAGCCGGGCCCCGCTGGCGAATCCGTAAAGGAACACTTCATCATCGGGGTTGAGAAGCTGATCCAGGAAGCGTTCGATCGCGGCTCGGGCGGTCGTCATCTTCTCGCCCGCCATGCTGCCGCTCGTGTCCAGCACGATGCCGAGACTGACCGGCACGCGTTCGGAGCTGAAGTGAGAGATCTCGACCGGCTGATCGTCCTCGTAGACGAGAAAGTCGGTCAGCATGAGTCCCGGCACGAAGCGGCCGGACTGATCGGTGACGGTCGCCGTGACATTAATCAGCTCGACGCCGCTCCGGAACTGGAATTCATCTTGACCGGTCACGCGGTCCTGTGAGACGCCGAACACGGCGGCGCTCGCGACCAGGAGCGCCGCACTCCGACGGACGTTGCTGCGTTTTGCAGGAATTGGGCGGGCTCCGGTTCCGGCATTTTGCATGGACACACCACTACGCTGCGGTTCGCGCTGGCCGTGACAGTAACATGACTCGCGCACGTAACGTTGTACTACCTTCTGCGCGCATGTGCTGGAGGGAGGCGGCTGGTGAATCGTTTTCCCGTCCTGATAGTGCTCGCCGGGCTGCTGTCCGCGGCGGCCACGTCCGCGCCGCAGGCGCCGGCGTCGCCCGAGCAGCAGCCGCCCCGGGCGGCGCCCGCCTTCCGCATCGGCGTCGACGTTGTCTCGCTGAACGTGACGGCGACCGACGGCAGGAACCGCTATGTCACCGATCTCGAGCAGGCGGACTTTTCGGTATTCGAGGACGGCGTCAGGCAGGAGTTGACGTTTTTCAACCGCCGGCCCCGGCCGATTGCCCTGTCGCTCCTCCTCGACAGCAGCGCGAGCATGGAGCAGCACCTGCCCATGCTGCAGACGGCGGCGACGAATTTCGTGCGGCGTCTCAAGCCGAGCGACCTTGCCCAGATCGTCGATTTCGACAGCCGCGTTGAAATCCGGCAGGCGTTCACGGCGAGCCAGCCGGACCTCGAAGCCGCAATCCGGGACACCGTGGCCGGCGGCTCCACCTCGCTCCACAATGCGATCTACATCGCGCTGCGGGAGCTTCAGAAGATCCGTGCTGGCTCGGAGGAGGACGTGCGCCGTCAGGCGATCATCGTCTTTTCGGACGGCGAGGATACCTCGAGCCTCGTGTCGTTCGACGAGGTGCTCGACCTCGCGAAGCGATCCGAGACGGCGATCTACGTCATCGCGCTGCGGGACACGGCCACCCAGAGCAAGGGATTCCGTGAGACGGAGTTCGTGCTGCGCACGCTGGCGCAGGACACTGGTGGCCGCGCCTTCTTCCCGACCAAGATCGCGGACTTGACGGACGTGTACGCGCAGATCGCCGACGAGCTCGCCAGCCAGTACACGATCGGTTATACGTCGGCGAACCCGAAGCGCGACGGAGCATGGCGTCGAGTGACCGTGCGGGTCTCACGGCCCAATGTCACCGCCCGCGCCAAGAATGGCTATTACGCGCCCGCGCGCTAGGCGCGCCTTCCGGTTCGCTGCTGTGGCGGCCGCATGTTTTCTGGATCTCGCGGCCTGTGCGCGGACTTCCGCTGTCGGCGGCCTGGGAAGCCCGACGATGCCTCACCCCGGCGGCTGCTATGTGCTCGTCTACGAGCAGCCGCAGTTCATGGGCGCGCGAGAGTACATCAACGGACCGGGAAAGTTCGCGACGCTTGCGGATCTGCCGTTTCGCGCGAACTGGCGGCGACGCATCCGCAGCGCCCAGGCGGGACCAGCCGCGTCTGTGACGCTCTGGGGCGACGAAAGCTTCCGGGGAGCGTCGCGACGGTTGGTCGCCGACGCCAGGCACGCCGCACTTGACGCGCTGAGCGGACAAGTAGAATCGCTTGAAATCGAGTGTCAGCTGCGATGACGATGGTCAGCGGTGAAACTTCGGGCGCGAAAGGGCTGGTCTGACGTAGAGTAAGGCATGCTCGGCCGGCGCGCCTCCATCGGGCTGCTCGTCCTCGCGGCGATCCTGGTGTCAGGCGGCTACACATACGCGCAGTTCGGGCGGGACATCTTTGACGGTTTCCGGGGGCTGCGCGGCGAGCAGGGAGATCCGGCGGAACTGCCACAGCAGCCGTGGCCCGATCGCAACGTCGCGGCGTGCCACATGCTTTATACGAGCGTCCGGCGCGAGGCGAACGGCGCCGGTTGGCGAACCGACTATCCGTGGGGCGGGCGTCACCTGCTGATCCGCCTTTCGGAGATCACCAAGACGCGCGTCAGCTGGCTCACACCCACCGTTCCGCATGCGTGGCTCGTTCGCCTCACCGATGACGCCTTGTTCGAGTGTCCGTACGTCATGGCGTCCGACGTCGGCACGATTGGGCTCACGCAGGAGGAAGCGGCGCGTCTCAGGCTGTATCTGGAGAAGGGAGGCTTTCTCTGGGTCGACGACTTCTGGGGAAACGCCGCGTGGGAGCACTGGTCGCGTGAGTTCGGGAAGGCCATGCCGCCGAGCGAGTATCCGATCGAGGACGTGCCGTTCAGCGACCCGATCTTCCGCACGATGTTCGAAGTAAAAGCGGTTCCGCAGGTGACGAGCATCCGGTTCTGGCGTGCGAGCCGCGGCCGCAACACGTCGGAGCGCGGCGCAGAGTCCGCCGTCCCGCACCTCCGGGCCATCCGCGACAAGCGCGGCCGCATCATGGCGGTGATGACGCACAACACCGACGTGTCCGACTCGTGGGAGCGGGAAGGCGACGACCCGCAGTTTTTCTACCAGTTCTCGCCGAACGGGTACGCGCTGGGCATCAACGTCCTCCTGTACGCGATGACACATTGATCCCTGAGCGATCCCGGCATCGCCTCGTTCTGGTGACGCTCCTGTGCGCGCTCAGTACGACGCCCGTGGTCGCTCAGACGTCTCCGGCTTCCGGCGAATCGGAGCCGGCGGCAACGACCTGGAGTGTCCGCAACTGGACCCGCCTCGAGCGGTGGCGATTCTTCGAGCCGCCGCCAGGCGGCGGCGATAACGAGTACGCGTACCCTGCCAACCGGCTGCAGGCAGGCATCCGCCGCGACGCGGCCCGCTATGCGGTCACGGCGACGCTTCAGTACGTCCAGTTCGGTGGATTGCCCAGCGCCGCGGTCGGCCCCGGTCCGCTCGGGCTTGGCGCCGTGTATTTCGCGCACGCCGGACGACCCGACAGTCATCAGGTGTATCTGCGCTATCTGAATGCGGAGCTCAGGAACGTACTGCCGGGCGTCAGCCTTCAGGTAGGTCGCATACCATTCTCGTCCGGAACCGAAAGTGCCTCCGGCAACCCGAAGATAGAGGCGGTCAAGCAGCAGCGGGTCGCGGCGCGGCTCGTCGGTGAGTTCGAGTGGTCGTTGTACCAACGAGCCTACGATGGTGTGCGGATCGACACCGCCAGGAAGCCCTGGAGCGCGACCGTCGTCGCGTTTCACCCGACGCAGGGCGGATTCGAAGAGACGGCC
>DATDHP010000459.1:0-8851 GCA_036521515.1 Vicinamibacterales bacterium | reverse complement strand
GACGAGGATCACCGGACCTCCAGCTGTCGCTTTTCGCGCCGGCGTGCTTTCGGCGTCTCCGCGAGATCGGTGTTCTCGACAAAATAGTTCGCACACGCCGCATCGAGGAGCTCGCGCGAGATGGTCGGTTCGATTCCACGGTAGCGACAGAGCGCCGTCACCTGGTCGAGCAGGTCGCGCGGATGGCAGGCGCGCATGGCACGGCCGTTGGGGCGATAGTGTCGGCGCTGCAGGTACGCCACCATGACCTGGTGGAAGCGCAGCCGGCGCTTGTCACAATTCAACTGGAAGATGCGCGTGAACTGCTCGATCGTCGGATCGACGATCGGGATCTTGTACGGGATCCGGCGCAGGAACGCCTCGTCGGCGAGGTCGTTCGGATCGAGGTTCGTGGCAAAGACGATCAGCACGTCGAACGGCACCTGGAACTTCTTGCCGGTGTGGAGCGTGAGGAAGTCGCAGCGGCTCTCGAGCGGCACGATCCACCGGTTCAGCAGCTCCTGCGGGCGGACGCGCTGGCGGCCGAAGTCGTCGACGAGGAAGACACCGCCGTTCGCCTTCAGCTGGATCGGCGCCTCGTAGAAGTTCGACAAGGAATTGAAGGTCAGGTCGAGCATGTCGAGCGTGAGCTCGCCGCCGACCATGACGACCGGCCGCCGGATGCGGACCCACCGGCGATCCCTCGGCGTCGCGGCGATGATGCTCGGCGCGCCGGGCTCGTCCGTCTCCAGCGACTCGTGCGTCGTCGGGTCGTACATCGTGATGGTATGACCGTCGATGTCGAGCGCGTGCGGGATGTACATGTCGCCGCCGATGGTCTGGCCGAGTCCCTCGGCGATCACCGTCTTCCCGTTGCCTGGCGACCCGTACAGGAACAACGCCTTGTTCGCGTTGACGGCCGGCCCGAGCTGCTCGAGCACCGAATCGTCCACGATCAGGTGGGAGAAGCCGCGCTGCAGCCGCTCGCGATCGATGTAGCCGCGCCCCTGCGCGAGGGCGCGCATGTAGGCCACGTAGCTGGCGAGCGGCACCGGCGCCGCGCCGGTGTACTGGCTCGCCGCGAGGTACTGCCGGGCACGATCACGACCCAGGTCGGTCAGCGCGTACCGGTAACTCGCGCTGCTCGAGCCCGACGCTCCGCGCACCTCGACGAGCCGTTCCGCGCGGATGCGCTCCACGAGCGGCTCGAAAATCGTGTACGGCAGGCGCACGCGGTCGGCCAGCGTCAGCCCGCTGATCTCTCCTCCGTACAGCGTCTTCACGAGCAGCTGCTCGATCTGGTCCGCCGAGAGGCCGGTCCCGTCGATCGTGGTCGGGACCTTCATTACTTCGCCGCCATCGGCACGAGGATCTGCACGAACTTGATCGCGGCGGGCCCGAGCGTGACGACCCAGATTGCGGGGAAGATGCAGATGACGAGCGGGAACACCATCTTGACACCGGTCTTGGCGGCGGCCTCTTCGGCGCGCTGGCGCCGTTTCGTCCGGAGGACCTCGGACTGTACACGCAGCGACTGGGCCACGCTCGTGCCGAACTTGTCGGTCTGTACGAGCACCGCGACAAGCGATGCGACGTCGTCAACGCCGGTGCGGTCGGCCAGGTTGTGCAGCGCCTCCGGGCGCGGCTTGCCCGCCCGCAGCTCGAAATTGATCAGCCGCAGGTCTTCGGCCAGCTCGGGGTGGGCGGAAGCCAGCTCGTCGGCGACGCGCTGCAGCGCCTGATCCAGCCCGAGCCCGGCCTCGACGCTGACGACCAGCAGGTCGAGCGCGTCCGGCAGCGACAGCCGGATGCGATGCTGGCGCCTCTTCGCCAGCCGGGCGAGCACGACGCCGGCCAGCACGTAACCCAGACCGGCGGCGCCGAGCGCCATCGGCACGTTCGGACGCGCGAGGAACCCGGTCGCCAGCACGGCGAACGTCAGCAGGGCCACACCGACTCTGATGCCGAGGAACACCGCCACCGCGTCAGCGCGGCGGAACCCGGCGTGCACCAGCCGCAATCGAAGCTTGCCCATCTCCGACGGCGATTTCGGGATCGCGGCGCCAAGCCGCTTGAGCGTCTCGACGGCGCGGCGTGGACCGTCACTCTCGCGCATCGGCTTGCCGGCAATCTCACCAAGGCGCTGCTCGACCACCCCGGCCGCGCCGGGGGAGAGCGCCATCGCGCCGGCGGCGACGATGAGCGTGACAAAGGCGAACGCGAGCAGGGGCAGAAGGATGATCACGTTACACCTCGATCTTGATGACCTTCTTGATCCAGACGAAGCCGACCGTCTGCATGACGATGGCCGCCATCAGCATCGTCCGGCCCATCTGCTCCACCCAGAGCAGCTTCATGTGGTCCGCGTTGATGAACGACAGCGCCACGCCGAGCGCAGCCGGCAGGGCGAGCAGCACGAACCCGGTGATCCGCCCGTGCGCCGAGTGGACGCGGACCTGGCGCTGGATCTTGAAGCGCTCGCGGACGACGTGCGACAGGTTGTCGAGGATCTCCGACAGGTTGCCGCCGGTGTCGCGCTGGATGGCGACGGCCGTGATGAAGAACCGCACGTCGAGGAGCGGCACGCGAAGCGCGAGGCCATTCATCGCGTCGCGCAGCGGCAGGCCGAAGTTCTGCTGGTCGAACACCTTCTTGAACTCGGGCCCGACCGGCGCGCGCATCTCCCCGGCGACCATGCCGAGGCCCGTCTGGAACGCGTGTCCCGCCCGAATCGCGCGCGACAGCAGGTCGAGCGCCTCCGGGAACTCTTCCTCGAACTTCCTCAAGCGCGAGGACCGGCGCCTCGCCAGCCAGAACGCCGGCATCGCCGCGCCCATGGGTGCGGCGGCCAGCGGCGCGAAAACCTGTCCGGTGAACAGGTAAGCGAGGACTGCCGCCGTCGCACCGAAGCCGAGAGTGGTCACGACAAACGCGCCCGGCGTCGTGCCGGTCCCCGCCTGCTCGAGCCAGGTCGCCAGACGTTTGCCGGCGTCGATCTGGCCGAGCATCTTGTCCACGCCGGGTAACGGTCCCTCAGCGGGGCGCGACACGACGGAGGTCTCGGCCTCGTCGGCAACCGGCCCGACCTCGCGCAGCCGCTGTTCGAGCCGGCGCCGCTCGATGGCGCCCGGCACGTAGCTCACGGCGGCGTAGCCGCCGAGGATCATGGCGGTCACCATGATGAAGACGAGAAAGGCGGCGACCATCACCGCACCTCCATGACGCCTTCGAACATGGCGGTGGGCAGGTGGATGCCCGACGCACGCAGGCGCTCGGCGCATTTCGGCCGGACGCCGGTCGCCCGGAAGCGCCCGATGACCTTGCCGTCTTCGGTGACGCCGACCTTCTCGAAGACGAAGATCTCCTGCATCGTGATGATGTCGCCCTCCATGCCGGTGATTTCGGCCACGCTGGTCACCTTGCGCGTGCCGTCACTCAGGCGTGTCTGCTGCACGACGAGCTGGATCGCCGCCGCGATCTGCTGCCGCATCGCACGCTCGGGCAGGTTCGTGGCGCCCATGGCGATCATCGTCTCGATACGCGCCAGCGCGTCGCGCGGCGTGTTGGCGTGCACGGTGGTCAACGACCCGTCGTGGCCCGTGTTCATCGCCTGCAGCATGTCCAGCGCTTCCTCGCTGCGTACCTCGCCGACGACGATGCGGTCGGGCCGCATACGGAGGGCGTTGACGACCAGCTCGCGCTGCCGGATGGCACCCTTGCCTTCCACGTTCGGTGGACGCGTCTCGAGGCGCGCCACGTGTTCCTGCCGCAGCTGGAGCTCGGCCGCGTCCTCGATCGTCACTACGCGCTCGTGCGCGCCGATGAAGCCGGACAGCACGTTGAGCAGCGTCGTCTTGCCGGCGCCGGTGCCGCCGCTGATCAGGCAGTTGAGCCGCGCCTTCACGCAGTGCGACAGGAAGTCGAGCATCGGCTGCGTGAGGGCCTTGAGCGTGACGAGCTCCTCCGCCTTGAGCCGTTCGGCGGGAAAGCGCCTGATCGACAGCAGGGGACCGTCCACGGCGAGTGGCGGAATGATCGCGTTGACGCGCGATCCATCGGCGAGGCGCGCGTCCACCATCGGTGAGCTGTCGTCGATACGGCGGCCGATCCGGCTGACGATGCGGTCGATGATCCGCAGCAGGTGCTTGTCGTCCTGGAACGAGCACGAGACGCGCTCGAGCACGCCTTTGCGTTCCACGAACACGTGACGCGAGGTGTTGACCAGGATGTCGCTGATGCCCGGATCCTTGAGCAGCGGCTCGAGCGGGCCGAGGCCGAACACGTCGTCGAGCACCTCGGTGAACATCGTCTCGCGCTCGGTGAGACTGATCGGCGTCGCCTCCTCGGCGAGCAGCTGGCCGAGGAGCGCGCGAATCTCCGTTTCCGCGCGGGCGCGGTCGGTCTGCGCGAGCGCTTCCAGGTTCAGCCGGTCGAGCAGCCTGCGGTGCACGCTGACGCGCAGCTGCAGGTACTCGGCCCGGGGCTGTTGCGGGCGCGGCGCCGGGCGGGCGGCCGCGGACGCGGCGGGAGGAGTGAGAACTGGGTTCATGTCTGATTACCAGAGCGAGGCGATGCGCGGCAGCCCGAGCGGGCCGCGCGTGGGGACCGCAGCCGCCGGCGTGGCGGACGGGTCGAGAATGAGGCGCGTAAAACGGTCGAACTGCGCCGCAATGCTGCTGTTGCCGGTGAGCGCGAGCGGTACACCGGTGTTCAGCGCCGTCGAGACCGTCTTGTAGTCGCTCGGGAACATGTGATCGATCGGACGCCCGAGCGCGCTCTCGATCTGGGACAACGGGATCGGGAACGGCTCCGCGGCCCGGTTGAGGAGGATGCGGACGCGTTCCCCGCAGGCGCCGAGCTGCGCGATGCGGTCGAGCAGCCGTTGCGCGTTGCGCACGGACGGCACGTCAGGATTCGCCACGAGGTAGATGAAGTCTGCCCCGTAGAGCGCCGCGATCGAGCACGAGTTGAGCTGGCTGCCCGCGTCCACGAGGACGTACTCGTTCTGCCGTCCAAGGAGACGGAACACTTCTTCAATCGCGCCGCTGTCGGCCGGGCTCGGCCGCTCGAAGTTGCCCGAGCCGGCGAGAATCTCGAGGCCCGACTTGTGCTTCGCGACGAGCTCGCGCAGAAACTGCTCGTCGAGCCGGTGCAGGTTGTCGACGGCGTCGACGAGCGTGTACCGGCTGCGCACGCCCAGGAACAGGGTGACTTCGCCCAGCCCCGGCTTCAGGTCGACGATGACCGTGGGGCGCTTGCTCAGGCGCGCCAGCTCGACGCCGCAGTTGACGGCGACCGTCGTCACACCGGCCCCGCCCTTGGCGCCGAAGAAGGCGAGCGTCGTCGCCTGACGCCGCGCGGCGGGAGACGACTCGTGGCGCGCCGCAATGCGGCGGATGGCGTCGTGGAACGCCTCTTCCTGGACGGGCCAGGTCAGGAACTCGTTCGCGCCGGCCCGCATCGCCTGGAGGATCAGCTCCGGCTTCGCGTCGGCCGCGACCACGAGGATGGAGACGGCGGACGCCCCCGCGCGCAGGCGTTCGACGGTCGCCAGCGCGGCCGCCTCGCCGGCGCGCGCGTCGACGACCACGAGATCGGGCGGGGCGCCCTGCGCTCCACGCTCGTCGCCGACCGCAATCGGAACCGAACCCGACCGCAGCAGCCCGGCTATGCGTGTCTTGAAAGATTCGTCCTCGCTGTGGAGCACACCTGAGAGTCTCGCCATGGCCCGATCGCTTGTGGGGGCCGGCTTCAGCCGGCCCGGATTCATCATCGTTTCGTAGAGGCCGGCCTTCAGGCCGGCCTAGGCGGACCTGAAGGTCCGCCTCTACACCACTCCGCGTCGCCGCGTCGCCGCGGCTACGTCTCAGCGCGTACCCTGCTGCCGCGCGACCTGCGCGCGGTACTCGTCCTGGGCCGCCTTCAGCTTGGCCGCGGCCGCCTCGATCGCTGCCTGCCGTTCCCGTTCGGCCTCGGCCTGGCGCTTCGCCCCTTCAGCCTGACGCCTGGCCTCCTCCGCGGCGCGCCTCGCCGCCCCGGCCTCGCGTTGCGCGGCTTCGCGCGCCAGTTTCCCCTGGCGCTTCTCCTCGGCCTGCCGAAGCTCCGCGTCCGCCATCGCCTTGCGACGGTCTTCTCCGGCCTGCCTGGCGCGCGCCTTTGCCTCGGCGGCGCTGGCGCGCTGTTCGGCCTCGGCGCGGGCGCGCGCTTCTTTCTGCGCACGCTCCGCCTTCGCGCGCTCGTCGCGGCGCGATTGTTCGGCCGCCTTACGCTCGTCCGACGTCAGCGTGCGCGGCGTCGCGACCGGCGCGGGCTTCGGCACGACCATCGGGACAGGCGTCGACGGCGGTACCGCTGCATCACCCGGCGAGCGCTCGGGCGGGAACGCCGGCGGAGGCGGCGGCAGCGTCTCGTCCTGTTGCGGCCGGGGCAGGAACGGTTCATCCAGCCGCGGCAGCGTCGAGGTCACACCAGGCGAATCGGCCGGCAGGATCTGCGGCGTGATGATCACGACGAGCTCCGTCTGGTCCTTCTTCGCCGCCTTGCTGCGGAACAGGTAGCCGAGGATCGGGATGTCGCCGATGCCGGGAATCTTCTGCAGCGTCGTGTTCATCGAGTTGTTCATCAGGCCGGCGATGGCAAACGTCTGCCCGTCGCGCAGCTCGAGCTCGGTCTCGGTCCGGCGCGTGGTGAGCGCCGGGATGCGGAAGCCGCCCAGAAAGACCGCGTTGTTGAAGTCGAGCATGCTGACTTCCGGGCGCACCTTGAGGTGCACGCGATTCCCGGTCACCGTCGGCAGGAACGCCAGGCGGACGCCGAACTCCTTGAACTGCACGGATACGCCGATGTTGGCGCCGGAGCCCTGCGCGATCGGAATCGGGAACTCGCCGCCGGCGAGGAAGCTCGCCTCCTTGCCGCTCTCCGCCACGAGGTTCGGTTCCGCCAGGCTCTGGAACAGGCCGCGGCTCGACAGGGCACGCACCAGCAGGCCAAGGTCGTACCGTTCGCTGAGCACGAAGAAGTTCAGGAAGTCGCTGAAGGTGAACTTGCCCTCCGCCTCGGTCACCGGCGCCCCGAAGTTGCCGCTCTCCTTCTTCCACGTGAAATCCTCGAATCCGGGCGACGAAAACTGCTGCGTCGTGATCCGTCCCAGCGTGTTGTTGACGCCGAGCGGGCTGGTAAAGATCGACAGGCCGAGCTCGGTCAGCGCGCTGCGGCTCACTTCCGCGAACCGGACCTTGAGAAGGACCTGGTTCGTGCGCTGCCCTTCCTGCACCTGCAGAAGCGAAATCACCTCGTCGCGCTTGGCGACGAACCCGGCGGCGACGTCGGTCACGCGGTCGACCAGGTCCTTCCGCGACACCGTGCCCGACAACACGATCTGGCGGCCGCTGAGCCTGGCCTGAATGGCCTCGCCCGGGAAGAGCTGCACGAGCTGCCGGTCGAGCTCGACCATGTCACGCAGCACGGTGACCTCGAACCGCCGCATCTCGCCGGCGCGCTCCCACACGAACATCGAAATCGTTCCGGGCGCCTTGCCGTGCACGAGCAGCTGGTTCGACGACGTGACGAGCGCATCGGCGACCTCGGCGCTCGTCAGCGACACGCGCACGATCGGCCGGTCGACGTTGACGACGGCCGATCGCCCGACGAGCAGCGTGACGGGCGTCGCCTCGCGCTCGACGGCGATCGCGCCGGCCGACGCCGGCGGCACTGCCTGCACCTGGGCGCGCACCGTGCTGGAGGGGAGCACCGCCAGAATGCAGACCCAGGCGACTGCCCGCAGCACTCCGTTGAATCGACGCGCCTGACTATTCCTTCCCATGTCCATGACTCCTGGTAACGAAGCTCCGCCTCAAGACGTCGAGTGGCGGATCTTCGTTGCCAGATCCGCGGCCGCGCATGCGGCCGCGGCTAAACCGTGGTCGCATGGCGCACATCGACACGTTTTCAGTTTCGCGCCGTGCGAGCACGGCTACTGGTGCAGCGCTTCCTGCACGCGTTTGTCGCCACGAATGATCTCGACGGTTGCAGGCGCGGGTGCCGGGGCTGGAGCCGGCGCCGGGGCCGGCGCCGGTGCCACCGCCTTCGCGGCGGGGCGCGGTGCAGCGGGCCTGGCGTTGGCGTTGAGCCCGACGAGCGCAGCCGGTCGGATGCCCGGCGTCGCCGGCGCGCTCTTGTCCAGCGGGTGCCGCAGCGCGAGCTGAATCTTGCCTTCGGTGCTGGCGAGCGTCAGGCGCTCCGCTTCAACTGGATCCACCAGCAGGGTGACGACGCTGACCGAGATCGGCTTCTGCTCGGCGTCCTGCTCGATGCGCGTGCCGGCGGCGAGCACCAGCACATTGGTGAGCACCACCTTCGAGGTCATGTCGGTGGCCTGCTGCGTCGGGCTGACGGTCGCGACCACGTCGACGCGCGTACCCGGGAGCACGTATCCGGCCACGCCGATGACGTCGTTCACGCGCACCGAGAGCGCCCGCATGCCTTCCGGGATGACCGGCGGCAGCCCGGCGCCCGCCTCTTTGGGCGCCAGCTTGGTCGGCAGGATCACCTCGTTCTGCGCGACCGGCTGGATCAGGCCGCGATCGACGATCTGGTCCGGGTCGGTGAAGGCGCCCGCCGGCACGGCGTCAGCCGGCCATGCGATGACCCGCAGGTCCTCGCGTAGCAACGCGGCGCCGAGCGCCAGGTCGTGCGACGCCACGACAACCGAGCTCGTGGGCAGCGTGACTTCCTTCGCCGGGATGTTCCGGATGTACTGGTAAGTGGCGAAGGCGAACGTGCCGCCAACGGCAACCGCCAGTATCAAGACAGTTAAGATGCGCACGCGTGCCATGGCTGACTCAGCTCCCCACTCCAAAAAGTCTTCGGTCTT
>DATDHP010000458.1:0-6864 GCA_036521515.1 Vicinamibacterales bacterium | reverse complement strand
TCAGTCCTTAGGGCGCGGAGGAAGCAGAGCGCGCGGAGGAGATCTCACGCAGAGGCGCCGGGATGCAGAGAACGCGGAGACAGGCCAGGTACTAGACATCTCCTAAGGCCTGAGTCGTGACAGATGAAGCAAGTTTCTGATCGTTCGCCTTAGGATCTGTCTTAGGCGCGGGCGCCACGGCGCCCGCGCATCTAGTAGCGAGGCGGAGCTTCGCTACTTGCCCTCTGCGATCTCCGCTCCTCAGCGGCTCTGCGTGAGATCACCTCAGCGCCTCGGCGCGGCAGAACATCGCCGGGCTCCCCCCCGTAACTGCAACTCCCGACACGGATTAGCGGGCGCGTTGCGTTGACACTCCGCGCGCGTCTGTGGTCTGATGGACCGGCTTGAATCCCACCGCGCAGAAACCCTCCGCCGCCGTTCTCGCGCAGCTGTTCGAACCCATTCGCGATGACCTCCGCAAGGTCGAGCGCGAGTTCGCGCGTCACGTCCAGTCACAGGTCGCCGTCATCCCTACGATCGGCAACTACATCCAGGATAGTGGCGGCAAGCGTATTCGCCCGGCGGTGCTGCTGATGGCGGCGCGCATGTGCGGCTGCGCGAACGATCCCGAAGAGAAGGCGGTTCTGCACGCGGCGGTGCTCGAGTTCATCCATACCGCCACGCTGGTCCACGACGACATCATCGACGAGTCAGAGTTGCGCCGCGGCCGGCAGGCCGTGCACTCGCGCTGGGGGAACGACGTCACGGTGCTGCTTGGCGACTTCCTCTACATCAAGGCGATGTCGCTGGCGCTGACCCAGGATCGGCTCGACATCATTCGATTGCTGTGCGAGGTCACGCTCCGAATGATCGAGGGTGAGATCTACCAGCTGACCAAGAACGGCGTCGTCGACCTGTCCGAGGAAGAGCATTTCGACATCGTGCGCCGCAAGACGGCGTACCTGTTTGCCGGTTGCGCGAAGATCGGCGGCCTGCTGGGCGGCCCGACGCGCGATCAGCAGGACGCCCTCTGGGAGTACGGCCTGAACATCGGCATGGCGTTCCAGATCGTCGACGACCTGCTCGATTTCACCGGCGAGGAGGTGGCGCTCGGCAAGCCGATCGGCGGCGACCTTCGCGAGGGCAAGATGACGCTGCCGGTCATCCATCTGCTCGCCAGCGAGCCGCGCGCCGACAGCCTGATCCGCAAGATCGTCCGCGAGCGCGACGCCAGCCTCGATGAGTGGCGCGAGATCCGCGCGCTGCTGACCCAGTCCCGCTCGCTGGACTATGCGCTGCGCGTGGCGGTCGACTTCGTCGAGCGCGCCAAGAAGGCGCTGTGGGCGTTTCCCGGCGGCCCCGAGCGCGACGCGCTGATGTTCCTTCCCGACTACGTGATCTCGAGAGATCGATGAGCCAAGCAATGCCCAATGCCCAATGCCCAATGCCCAATGCTCAATGTCCAATGCTCAAGGCCCGACCGTGGGTGTTTGCATTGAGCATTGAGCATTGAGCATTGTGCATTGTTGAAATGACCCCCGCAGAACGCATCGAAGACCTTCGACGCCAGATCCGTCACCACGAAGAACGCTACTACGTCCTGAACGATCCGGAGATCGCCGACGTCGAGTTCGACGCCCTGATGAAGGAGCTCGAGCGGCTGGAGGCGGAGAATCCGGATCTCATCACGACGGACTCTCCGACACGGCGCGTCGGAGGCCGCGTCGCGGCCGGTTTCGAGACGGTCGAGCACGCCCAGCCGATGCTGAGCCTGGACAACGCCTATTCGGAAGAAGAGTTGCGCGCGTTCGACGAGCGGGTGCGCCGGGGTCTCGGCGAGACCGGCGCGGTGCCGCAGAGCGTCCCGTACGTCGCGGAGCTGAAGATTGACGGCCTGAGCATGGCAGTGACGTACGAGAACGGCGTGCTCGTGCGCGGCGCGACACGCGGTGACGGCGTGCGCGGCGAAGAGGTTACTTCGAACGTCCGGACCATCCGCGCGATCCCGTTGAAGCTTCGGGGCGACGTGCCAGGCCGGCTGGAGATTCGGGGAGAAGTCTACCTTCCGCGCCCGTCGTTCGAGCGCATCAACAAGGAGCGAGAGGAAGCGGAGGAGCCACTCTTCCAGAACCCGCGCAACGCTGCCGCGGGGACGATGAGGAATCTGGACCCGGCGCTGGTCGCAAAGCGTGGCCTCAACGCGTTTTTTTACCAGGTCGTCGGCGGACCCGATCTCCGCCTGGCTACCCACGCGAAGACGCTCGAACAGCTCCGCGCCTGGGGACTCCCTGTCGAGCGGCACTGGTGCCGGTTGGAGAGCCTCGACGACCTCGTCGCCTTCTGCCGTGAATGGGAAGAGAAGCGCCGGACGCAGCTCGACTTCGATACCGACGGCGTCGTGATCAAGGTCGATTCGCTTGCGCTGCGCACGCGCATCGGGTCCACGAGCAAGTTCCCGCGGTGGGCCGTGGCGTTCAAGTTTCCGGCAGAGCAGAAAACCACGCGGCTGCGCCGGATTGCCGTGAACGTGGGACGCACGGGCGCGGTCACCCCGTTTGCGGTGCTCGAGCCGGTGTTCCTGGCAGGCTCGACGATCTCGATGGCCACGCTCCACAACGCGGACGACATCGCGCGCAAGGACATCCGCGAGGGCGACTGGGTCCTGATCGAGAAGGCGGGCGACGTGATCCCGAGGGTGATCGGGCCGGTGCTGGGCAGGCGCGACCTGACTCGCTCCACACCCTGGGTAATGCCGACGACATGTCCCATCCCTCCGGGTTGCGGCAGCGTGTTGCGTCGCGCCGAAGATGAAGCAGTATGGCGCTGCGAAAACGCATCCTGCCCTGCAAAGCTGCAGCGCGGTCTCGAGCATTTCGCGTCGCGGTCGGCCATGAACATCGAAGGCCTCGGCGAGTCTCTCATCGCTCAGCTCATTGCCGAGGGCCTGGTCAAAGACTACGCGGACGTCTACGCCCTGGCCGCGGATCGGCTGGCCGGCCTGATGAGCACCTCCGTCCGCAGCGACGGGAGGGAGATCCAGCGCCGCTTCGGCGACAAGAACGCCGCCAAGGTCGTAGCGGAAATCGATCGCAGCCGCACGAACGAGCTGTGGCGCGTCATCTACGGGCTCGGGATCCGGCACATCGGTGAACGTGCGGCCCAGGTGCTGGCGCGCGCCTACGGGTCGATCGACGCACTCTACGCCGCCACGCTCGAGCAGCTCCAGCAGACACATGAGATTGGGCCCGTCCTGGCCGCGTCGCTTCGCAGCTGGCTCGACGAGCCGCACAACACGGCACTGGTGGAACGGTTGCGTTCAGCAGGCGTCCGGATGGAAGTGCCTCCCGAAGACCGCGCCGCGCAGGCCCCGGAGGGCCCGCTCGAGGGGAAAACCTACGTGCTGACCGGCACGTTGTCGTCCATGACCCGCGATCAGGCCACAGCCGCGATCGAGCGGCTGGGCGGCAAGGTCACCGGCTCGGTCAGCAAGAAGACGACGGGCGTGATCGTGGGTGAAGATGCCGGCAGCAAGGCTGAGAAGGCACGCGACCTGGGGGTGCCCACCCTCGACGAGGCGACATTTTTGCAGCTGATCCAGCTGCCTTGACGCCTTGATGGTTGCGATCACGGGCCGCGGCGGCGTGGCGGCGCGGAGTCGATCTTGGCCCGATTTTTTCCGCGGCTCAGCGTCTCCGCGGCTTCCGTGGGAGTGAAAAGCGCCGGAATCACACGGCTCCAGCCCGAGACGGCCCCGAGGCCTGATTCCTGAGCCCCGAGGCCTTTATAATGTGCCCATGACGCGGCGGTTCCTGATCGTGACCGTGGGCCTGTGCGCCACCGTGGCGTTTCTCATCGGGCTGATCGTGGCTGGCTCCCTGTCCCCTTCTCCCGCCGCCTCCGCGCCGCCGCCGCGCGTGGCGGCCGCCCGCCTGCCAGTCTCCTCCGGGCTGGCGGTGACGACCGTTTCGTTCGCCGACGTCGCCGAGCGGCTGAACCCGGCGGTGGTCAACATCGATGCGACCTCCCGCGGCAATCGTCTCCGCCGTCGCTTCGGCCTGCAGTTGCCCGACAGCCCCGAGCTGTTCGATCGTCCACAGGAGCGCGAGCGTGAAGGGCCGCGGCGCGGCGCCGGCACCGGCTTCCTCATCGATGCCGGCGGTCAGATCCTCACCAATCATCACGTGATCGACGGCGCGGACCGCATCATGGTGCGGCTCACCGATGGCCGCAACCTGCGGGCCGAGCGCGTCGGCTCCGATCCGGACACTGACATCGCGCTGATCAAGGTCGAGTCGTCCCGGCCGCTGCCATTCGCCCCGCTCGGGAATTCCGATTCGCTGCGGGTCGGCGAATGGGTCGTCGCCATCGGCAACCCGCTCGCCTACGAGCACACCGTGACGGTCGGCGTCGTGAGCTTCATCGGCCGCAAGCTGTTCGACAGCTCGCTCGACCGGTATATCCAGACCGACGCGGCGATCAACTTCGGCAACAGCGGCGGGCCGCTGATCAACGCGCGCGGCGAGGTGATCGGGATCAATTCGGCCATCAGCTCGCGCGCCGCCAACATCGGTTTCGCCGTTCCCATCAACCAGGCCAGCGCCATCCTTCCGCAGCTGCGTGAAACGGGCCGCGTCTCCCGCGGCTACATCGGCGTGGCGCTGCGCGACGTGGATCCCGACCTCCAGCGCTCGCTCAAGTTGAAGTCGTCTGATGGCGCCCTGGTGCAGGACGTCACGCCCGGATCGCCTGGCGCTCGCGCCGGCATCCGCACGTACGATTTGATCGTGGCGGTGGACGGCGCCGCGGTCGACGGGAACGACCAGCTCATTCAACTCATCGCGTCGCGCCAGCCCGGTACGACGGCCACGCTGCAAATCGTGCGCGATGGCCGTCCGATGAACCTTCCGATCAAGCTCGCCGAGCGGCCGCAGCGCGACCGTCGGCCCGCGCCCGGCAGCGAGGACCAGCAGCCCCAGCCGTCGAGCCAGCGCGGTCCCGCCCTCGGGATTTCCGTTCGTGAGATCGACGGCGAGTTCGCCGCTCGCTTCCGCCTGCCGGACGGCACGCAGGGCGTCATCGTGTCGCGGGTCGAGCCGATGAGTCCCGCATTCGATGCCGACATCGAGCGCGGCCACGTGCTGCTCGAGATCAACCGCCAGCCGGTGCGCAGCATCGACGACTACCGGCGCCTGACCGCCGCCGCCCGGGCGGGCGACATCCTGACGCTCTATCTCTACAAGCCCGAGATCGAGCAGCGCGCCCTCCATACGGTGAAGATGGAGAACTGAGTCATCTGCTAATCTTCAATCCTCAATTTGATCATCGATGTGGCCATCGACCTCACGATTGAAGACTGCACATTGAAGATGTCGTCCCGTCCACGTTAGATGAAGCGCCGCATCCTGGTCGTTGACGACGAGGCGGCCATCCGCGATTCACTGCGGATGATTCTCGAGTACGAGGACTACGAGTTCGTCGGCGCCGGCAACGGCCCCGACGCGCTCGCGCAGGTGCAGCGCGATCGGCCCGACCTCGTTCTGCTCGATATCAAGATGCCCGGGATGGACGGGATGGAGGTGCTGCGCAAGCTCCACGCGCTGGACGAGACGCTCCCCGTCGTCATGATTTCCGGGCACGGCACCACCGCGACCGCCGTCGAGGCGATCAGATCCGGCGCCACCGATTTTCTCGACAAGCCGCTCAGCAGCGAGCGCGTCATCGTGACCGTTGGGAACGTGCTGCAGCAATCCGAGCTGCGCTCCGAGAACCGCGATCTGAAGCTCGCGATGGAGTCGAAGTACGAGCTCGTTGGCGAGAGTCCTGCCCTGCGCGGCGTGCTCGAGGCGGTCAAACGCGCGGCGCCGACCAACGCCACGGTGCTCCTGCTCGGGGAAAGCGGCGTCGGCAAGGAGCTCGTCGCGCGCACCATTCACCGGAACAGCTCGCGCGCCGGCCAGCGGTTCATCCAGGTCAATTGCGCGGCGATCCCCGAGGAGCTCATCGAGTCGGAACTGTTCGGGCACGAGAAGGGGTCGTTCACCGGCGCCACGGAGAAGCAGATCGGGAAGTTCGAGCAGGCGGATCGCGGCACGATCTTCCTCGACGAAGTGGGCGACATGAGCCCGAAGACGCAGGCCAAGGTGCTGCGCGTGCTGCAGGAGCAGGAGGTGGAGCGGCTCGGATCGGCGCGCACGATCAAGGTGGACGTCAGGGTGATCGCCGCCACGAACAAGGACCTCGAACAGGCGATCCAGCGCGGCGAGTTTCGCGAGGACCTCTATTTCCGGCTCAACGTCATCCCGATCGTCGTGCCGCCGTTGCGCGCGCGCCCGGAGGACATCCCGCAGCTCGTGCAGCACTTCGCGAAGCGCATGAGCGACGAGCACAACCTCAAGCCGAAGCGTTTCGACCCCCGCGCGATGGAGGCGCTGCAGCGTCACCGGTGGCGCGGCAACATCCGCGAGCTGCGGAACACGATCGAGCGGCTGATGATCATGACGCCCGGCGACGCTGTGCGCGTCGAAGATCTGCCGGCCGAGATCCGCAGCGGCGCGCCGTCCGCGGAGGTCGCTGCCTCCATTCAGGCTGCCTCGGTGGGAGCGGGCGGGAGCGCCAGCGCGACGCCCCCGGCGGGGACGCTGCGCGAGTTCAAGGACGCCGCCGAGCGCGCGTACCTCGTGCAGAAGCTGCGCGAGAACAATTGGAATATCTCGCGCACCGCAGAACTCATCGACACGCCACGCAGCAACCTGTACAAGAAGCTCGAGCAGTACGGGATCAAGCAGGAAGTCGACGGCTGAGCGCCGTCCTCGGTGACGGGCGAGGTAGGCGATAATAGATCAGTCGCAGTCAGCCAGACGATCGCCGGCTTTCGCACCCGGATTG
>DATDHP010000457.1:0-2075 GCA_036521515.1 Vicinamibacterales bacterium | reverse complement strand
GGCGATCGGCTTGGCTCGCCGCCTGTGCGCGTCACTCGGCGCCGAGGACCGGCTAAGCCTCGATCCACCGGATCGGTAGGTCGGTTCCGTCCGATCCGGAAAGAAGAATGACCTCCTGTGCAGGGCTTTAACGGCTGATTGGGGCAGCCGGGGCCTGCGGACAGGAGGTCACCTTCGTGGTGCATGATGACGAGCCGGTCGGACTGGACAGTCTGCGGGTCAAGTTCGACGACGAGCGGGCCGTTTCGGACGCCGGGGTGATGCTGGTCGCGACGCTCGCCAAGCGCTTGGGGATCGAGGCGTTGGCGGGGCGGCTGGTGCGGCTGCGGCGTGACCGGCCGGGCGCCGCCAACGCGGGGCGCAAGGTGCTGGCGCTGCTGTTCGCGATGGCGTTGGGCGCGGACAGCATCGATGACTGCGAGGTGTTGCGCGCGGGCAGGACGCGCCGGCTGCTGGGCGGCCCGGTCCCGGCGCCCTCGACGCTCGGCACGTTTTTGCGCGCGTTCACCTTCGGGCACGTGCGCCAGCTCGACAAGCTGCTCGGGGAGGCGCTGGTGCGCGCGTGGCGGGCCGGCGCCGGGCCCGGCGAGAGCCGGTTGGTGATCGATGTCGACAGCTTCGTCGGCGAGGTGTGCGGCCGGCTCAAGCAGGGTGCCGCCTACGGGTACACGAAGCTGCTTGGCTATCACCCGATCCTCGCCACCCGCGCGGATACTCGCGAGGTGCTGCACATTCGCCTGCGCAAGGGGGCGGCCAACACGCAGAAGGGAATGCTGCGCTTCACCGACGAGCTGATCGCCCGCGTCGAGCGCGCCGGCGCCAGCGGCATCAAGCTGCTACGTGCCGACTCGGGGTTCTGGAACGTCAAGGTGTTCAAGCGCCTGGAGCGAGCCGGCTGGCAGTACTCGATCGGGGTGCGCATGATCCCCACCGTCCGGGTGGCCGTGGAGGCGATCGACGAGCAGGCGTGGCAGACGATCCCCTACCCCGAGGAGGGCGAGGCGCAGATCGCCGAGACCACCTACGGCAACAGACGGCTGATCGTCCGCCGCACCCGGCTGGTCGGACCGCAGGCGCAGCTGTGGCCCGACTGGCGGCACTTCGCGTTCATCACCAACCGCACCGAGAACATCGAGCTCGTCGAGGCCGAGCATCGCGATCACGCCGTCGTCGAGCAGGTCATCGCCGACCTCAAAGACCAGGCGCTGGCGCACTTCCCCTCCGGCGAGTTCAACGCCAACGGCGCCTGGACCGTGCTCGGCGCGCTCGCGCACAACCTGCTGCGCTGGACGCAACTGATCGGCCTGCCAGACACCACCGTCCGCGCCGCCCGCACCCTGCGTCGGCGGCTACTTCAGATCGCCGGCCGCCTGACCCGGCACGGCCGCGCCTGGACGCTGCACCTCCCCGCACGCTGGCCGTGGCACGGCGACTACATCAGCGCGCTGGCACGGATCCGCGCGCTCCCCGCCGCCTGAGCAGCACCGCCGGCAACCCCACCGACGATCACCACGCCGCTCGCTCGCCGGGCGCGATGCTCGCTACGCGCGAACACCGCCGAGCGACTACGCGCAACCGGCCGCACGGCACCTCAGCCCTCAATCGAGGCTCACCAACCCCGCCAAACACTCCTCAGCGCCGTCACGGCCGGTCTCACACCCTCCGGCGCAGCGGATCGGTGGATCCGGGCTAAACCGAAGTTGCCCGAGCGGCTGGTAACCCAGGCGTCGGTGCCGGACGTGCCCGGGGTGCGCTGCCTCGTCGCGCCTGCCAGCACTGAACGTTGGTGGCGGTGGTGAGGCTCGGGGTCAGGGCCGGGGGTAGAAGCAGCAGAGCCGGTGAAGCATCTGCAGCACGGATAGCCAGCAGATCAGCTCGACGATCGCTGGAGCCGACAGGCCGCCCTGGCGGCATGTCGTGACGACACCGGCGTCGATCCGGGCGGGGCTCGGAGACGCGGCGCGACTGAGTTTCAGCGCGGCACGGAGCCTGGGATTGCCGGCGGGCAAAGCCGCGTCGCCCTCGGTTCTCGCGAACCGGACCGCGGCATCGATCTGCGAGTCGGTGACGGCGTG
>DATDHP010000456.1:0-17334 GCA_036521515.1 Vicinamibacterales bacterium | reverse complement strand
ACGCGTACTCCTCGCGGAACCGGTTTCGGAACCAGATCGAAATCATGTTGAGCAAGAACGTGCTGACGAACAGCAGCATGCCGACGGCGAAGATGGTGCGGTACTCGAGCGTGCCTGCCGGGGTGTCGCCGAGGCTGACCTGCACGATGTACGCGGTCATCGTTTCCACCGGCACGCGCGGGTCGAAGGTGAGCCGCGGCTGCTGACCCGCCGCGATCGCCACGATCATCGTCTCGCCGATGGCGCGCGAGACGGCAAGGATGAATGCGGCGGTGATGCCCGAGAACGCCGCCGGCACGACCACCTTCAGGCTCGTCTGCATGTTCGTCGCGCCGAGCGCGTAGGAGCCCTCGCGCAGGCCGCGCGGCACTGACTGCATCGCATCCTCGGCCAGGGAGGAGACGAGCGGGAGAATCATGATCCCCATCACAATGCCAGGTCCCAGCGCGTTGAAGCCGGCGAGGTCGGGAATGAGCCGCTGCAGGAGAGGCGTGACGAACAGCAGCGCGAAGTACCCGTACACGACGGTCGGGACGCCCGCGAGGATCTCGAGCACCGGCTTGACGGCGCGCCGGACCCGCGGGTCCGCGTACTCGCTCAGGTAGATCGCGCTCAGCAAACCCATCGGCAGGGCCACGATCATCGCGATCAGGGACACGAGGACCGTGCCGGCGACGAGCGGCAGCACGCCAAATTGCGGATTGGCAAACAGCGGCGTCCACTCGGTGCCGAACAGGAACGCGAAGACCGAGACCTCGCGGAAGAACGCGAGGCTTTCCACCGCAAGCACCACGATGATGCCGACAGTCGTGCCAATCGAAAGCAGGGCGCAGGTGAACAGCGCCCACTCGATCAGGAACTCGAAGCGTTTCATCGCTCGACGCGGCTCGGGATGGCCCTGAGCATGCCGAAGGGTCATCGCTCCCGGGCGAGCAGCGCTTCGAGCGTCATGCCAACCTGGGATCCACCCTCGCCGAACGCCGTGCCGACCTTCCGCTCAGCGAAGTGTCTCTTGGCCAGTTCGTAGATCTGGGGCGTGAGCTGGACGTAGCCTACCTCGCGAACGAGATGGGACGAGGTGAAGAACGACTCGACGAGCTGCGCGACCTCGGGGCGATCCGCGGACTGGCGCGCCACGTAGATGAAGAGCGGGCGGGACAGCGGCTGGTAGGTACCATCGCGCACGGTCTGCTCGGACGGCACGATCGGGCCATCCCCGTTGCCGTTCTTACCGTCGTCGACCGGCACGATCTTCAGGCGCGACGTGTTCTGCTCGACGTAGGCAAGGGGCAGGAAGCCGAGCGCGAGCTCGTCGTTGGCGATGCCCTGGACGAGGACATTGTCGTCCTCGCTCGATGTGAAGTCGCCGCGGCTGGCGCCCTCCTCTCCGACGACGGCCTCGGTGAAGTAGTCGTACGTGCCGGAGTCCACTCCCGCACCGAAGAGGCGGATCTCGCGGTCGGGCCACGACGAGCGCACCTGGCTCCAGCGCGTGATCTTGCTCTGCGCCTCGGGCGACCACAGCCGCTTCAGCTCGTCGACGGTGATGGTCGAGGCCCACGTGTTCTTCGGGTTCACGATGATGGCGAGACCGTCGTAGGCCACGGGCAACTCGATGTACTCCACGCCTGCCTTCGAGCAGGCTCCGATCTCGGCAGGACGGATCGGACGTGAAGCATCACTGATGTCGGTTTCGGCGTTGCAGAATTTCTGAAAGCCGCCTCCGGTACCGGACACACCCACCGTGACCTGTCCCTGGTGAGAACGCTGAAACTCCTCGGCGACAGCCTCGGCGATGGGGTACACGGTGCTCGACCCGTCGATGCGGATGACAGCCGAGCCTCTGCCTCCTGCCTCGCCGCCGCACGTGACAGCCAGCAGAGCTGCGAGCGCGGCACACCCGTGGCGAACGAAGCCAAGGGACATAGAGTCACGTTATAAGACGGGAATTTCGCATTCGTTTCCGGGGTGTTAAATCCGTGTAACAGAGCACGCGGTCGAGGCGCGCCTTCTAAGCACGCACGAGGCCGGCGCGCGCGCGTCGCGTCCTGGGCGCGGGTTTTTCCGGAGCCTCGGCGATTTGTGGCTCCGCAGCCGGGGCCACCTCGAAGCGCACCGGCTTTCGCACGAGCTCCTCGAACGCCTCGGTGTGCCGCAAGGCGGCCCAGAGCTCCAGTTCCGCATCGCTCGCCGTATGAATCTGCAGCAGCATGTCCTCGCCGCGATCGCGCAACTCGAGGCCGGAGATCACCTGGGCGTGGCTCCGATCGAGGCTCTCGGCCACACGCAGGAGCGAGGAGAGCAGGCGCACGACGCGTCGAAGCGGGGCAGACAGCTGTGCATATTCCTCGTGCGATTTCTTCGGCGTCCCGCGGCGATGGTATCGGGCAATGAGCGCCATCACCTCGATTTCGTCAGGATGAAATCCGCGCAAGTCACCGTTCTTGATCAGGTAGTACGAATGCCGGTGGTGGCGCGGAAAGCTGATGTGGACGCCGAGGTCGTGCATGAGCGAGGCGTATTCGAGCCACTCGCGCTCGCGATCGGTGAGCCCATGGATCGCGCGCGTCTGGTCGAACAGCGCCAGCGCGAGGCGCGCCACCTGCTGCGCGTGGCTGCCGTAGTAATTGCAGCGCTCGGCCAGCTCGATGACGCTCCGGCGCCGGACGTCGGGAATCGTGTCGATCTGCGCGATCTGCCGCTTGTTGCTCCGGATGTAATCCAGCACGAGGCCTTCGCGCAGGGCGAGATCGCAGAGCGTGAGCTCCTCGGCGCCGAGCCGGCGCAGGATCGTATCGACGAGCACGGATCCGGCGACCACCAGGTCCGCGCGGCGAGGATCCATCCCGGGGACGGCCAGGCGCCGCTCGATGTCGAGTCCGACGAGCTCTTTGCGCAGGCGCCGGATTTGCTTCGCCGAGATGCGCAGGTTGCGGAGGTCCGGGGGCGGCGCGCCTCTGGCCGCGGTCGCGGCAAGGGCGCCGATGCTCAGAATCGTCCCCGATGTGCCGATCACGCGGTCGTACCCCACAGAGGTGATCTGCTCGCAGTGCCGGTCGATGTCGGACGCGATCGCCTTCGTCAGTTTCCGCTCGTCGCGCTCGGACAACGGATCGCTCTTGACGAAATGCTCCGTCAGGCGGATCACGCCTATCTTGAAGCTGCGCGCGAGCTGAATGGCGGTGGAGGTGCCGAGGGTGATCTCGACGCTGCCCCCGCCGATGTCAATCACGACCGCGCGGCCGCTCCCGACGTCCACTCCGTACACCGCCGCCTGGTGGATGAGACGGGCTTCCTCCGGCCCGGTAATGACCCGCGCCTGGATGCCGGTCTCCCGTTCGATGCGGCCGAGGAACTCGCCGCCGTTCCGCGCCTCGCGGACGGCACTGGTCGCTGCGGCGAGAATCTCATCCACGGCGTGCGACTCGGCCAGGCGTCTGAACTTCGAGAGCGCCTGAAGCGCTGCCGTCATCGCCTCGGCGGTCAGCGCCCGCCCGTCGAGGCCGCCGGCGCCAAGGCGGACCATGGCCTTTTCGCGGTCGATCACCTCGAACGAGAGATCCGACCGGACCCGGACCACGATCATGTGGACGGAGTTGGTGCCGATGTCGATGGCGGCGATACGCATGGGTCAGCAATTGATGAATTGATTTTTCGTTGGGTTGGACGAAAAATCAACGTGCCGTCGAAAAATGGAGCGAACGAGCCTCTCCGAGCTACTCATCCGCCAGCGCTTGATGGCCCTGACCCGATTCCTGCCGTCGGCGCGGCGAGGGGACGTGCGCTCCATTCACCATGCGCGCGTCGCCACGCGCCGGCTGCGCGAAGCGCTGCCGCTTGTCGCGTCGGGCACCCGTTGCCGGAAGCTGGCGCGCACGCTGCAACGCCTGACCCGCGCCCTCGGCCCGGTTCGCGAGCTCGACGTGGCGCTGATGACCCTCGACGAGCTCGAGCGTGCCGGTGACGTGCCGCGTCCGGCGATTGTCCGACTCCGGCAGGTGATCGAGGAGGAGCGCCGGCGGTTGCACGGCGAGATGCGGCGTCTCGTCGACGGCACCGACCTGGACAAGCTCGGAAAACGGGCGGTCGCGGCCGCGCGGAAAGCGCCGTCGGCCGTGGCACGAGGACGGGTGCGCGATCCCGAACGGCTCGCCGTCGCACGTCGCCGCGCGGCGCGGAGGGCCGCCACGCTGCGCGCGGCGATCGAGAATGCCGCCGGCATCTACCTGCCGGATCGGTTGCACGAGGTGCGCATCGCGGTGAAGAAGCTTCGCTACACGCTGGAGCTCGCGCGCGAGCTGAGCGGGTCGCGAGCGATGGCGGCGATCCGCACGCTGAAGGACGTGCAGGATCTGCTCGGCCGCATGCACGATCTCGAAATCCTGATCGCACGCACGCGCGGGGTGCAGGGCTCGCCGATCGGCGTCAATCTCCGGCTGTCTGGCGACCTGGATCGTGTGGTGCGGCGGCTCGAGAACGAGTGCCGTCAGCTCCACGGCCACTACATGGCGCTTCGCCATAAGCTGCTCGCCATCTGTGACCGCGTCGAGGCCGACTCGACGCAGTCCGAGGCGGCCGAGCCGGCGGCCTGACGCCGTGGCCGCGCCTTCCTCCCTGTATCTCGTGCGTCATGCGATCGCCGCCGAACGGGGTGACGATTGGCCCGACGACGACAAACGGCCGTTGACCGAGCGCGGCATCGCGCGTTTCAAGGAGGTTGTCGCCGGCCTCGAGTCGCTCGGCGTCGAGCTCGACGAAGTGTTCACCAGTCCGCTCGTGCGCGCCAAGCAGACCGCCGATCTGCTCGCGGCCGGCCTGAAAAGCAAGCCCCCCGTCAAGATTCTCGAGGCCCTCTCGCCAGGGCACAGCCCGCCGGCCGTGCTGGCGCAGCTCGCCAAGGTGGCCAAGCGCCGCCGTATCGCGCTGGTCGGCCACGAGCCCGGGCTCGGCGAGCTCGCCGCGCATCTGATCGGTGCCGGCCGCGCGCTGCCGTTCAAGAAGGGGGGCATCTGCCATATCGAGGTCGAGAGCTTGACCTCCCGCCGGGCAGCCGCCCTGACCTGGTTCGTCACGCCACGGATGCTCAGGAAACTTGGAGAGTAGCCTGTCGTTCCCGCTTCTCGGTTGTCGCTTCCCGTTCGTGTTCAGGTTCCCGGTTCGGTTCTCGGTCGGTTCTTGGTTCCTTGTTCGGGTTCGCTGTTCTGGAACCGCGAACCACGAACCCTGAACCGAATTACGAACACGAACTGAACGCTGAACCTTGAACACGAACTGAGAAGGGAGCAGAACCCAGAAGCGTGAACGACACGGATCAGCGAGTCGCCGTCGTCGTCAACCCGATTTCCGGCACCGGCGGCCGAGTGGAGAAGGCACGCGCCCGCGCGGAGCACGCCGCGGCGCTGCTGGTTGCGCGCGGTCTCGAACCCGAGATCTTCCTGACCGAGCGCCCCGGGCACGCGCGCGAGCTGGCGGCGTCGGCGCTGGCTCGTGGCGCATCGCTGGTGCTCGCGTGGGGCGGCGATGGAACGGTCAACGAAGTGGCATCGGCGCTCGCGTTCCGCGACGCGGCGCTCGCCGTCATTCCGAGCGGGTCGGGCAACGGCCTGGCGCGCGAGCTCGGAATTCCGCTCGACCCCGCCGGCGCATTCGCGGTGGCGTTCGAAGGCCGCGAACTGGTGATGGACGCCGGGGAGCTCGATGGTCACCTGTTCTTCAACATCGCCGGCATCGGGCTCGATGCGCGTGTCGCCCACGAGTTCTCGGCCGGCGGCCTGGTCCGGCGCGGACTTGCACGGTATCTCGAGATCACGGCCCGCGAGCTGTTCACGTACACGCCGGACGAGCACACGATCGTGACCGACGGCGACTCGCTGCGCGAGCGAGCTCTGCTCATCGCGATCGCCAACGGGAGCCAGTACGGCAACGGCGCGATCGTCGCGCCCGCGGCGCGCGTCGACGACGGGAAGCTGGATGTGGTCGTGATCGCGCATCGCTCGCCCTTGCGCGCGCTGGTGCAGGTGCCGCGCCTGTTTCAGGGACGGATCGCGGACCTGCCCGGTGTCACCATCCGCCAGGCGGCGGACGTGGAGATCACGTCGGCGCGGCAGGTCCTCTATCACGTGGATGGCGAGCCGTTTGTCGGCGGCGCCTCGATCCGCGCGCGGATTCGACCCAGGGCCGTGCACATCAAAGTCCCGCGACGTTACAAGTTAGGGCAAATGTCTTAGGAAATTTGGTATTGTTTACATAACGTTTACATCCCTGCCATGCTTGTCTGAGGTAAAAATCGATCAGGCCTCCGTCAGCAACAATCCTTTCAGCACCCCATGTACGCACAAAACTTCCGTCGAGCCGCGCACACGAAACGATTCAGCATCATCGACACTGGCTCATCCGGATGGGAAGTCCGCGAAGAGCAGAACAGCCGCGTAGTTCGGATTGTCCGTTACGACGACTGGCATCGCGTGGAACGCGCCCTGCTGCACTTCGCGCGCGAGGCGGTCACGCTTCGCGAGAACGGGTGGGTCGAGGCGTGATGATGTAGTTCGAAATTTCGAAATTACTCGACGAATCGATATCCGAGTCCCACGACGGTTTCGATCTGCTGGCCGGCGACGCCAAGCTTGCCGCGGAGCCTGCCAACGTGAACGTCCACGGAGCGCGTCTCCACCATGCGCTCGTAACCCCACACGCGCTCGAGAAGCCGGTCGCGGGAGAGGACCCGGTTTCGGTTCTCCACGAGGTATTTCAGCAGCTCGAACTCGCGACGGGTGAGGCGCACCTGCGCGCCGTCGACGACAATCGATACCGCGTCGAAGTCCGCGGTGAGGTGCCTGCCTCGGTAGATTTCCGCGGGCTGCGCCGCGCGGTCGGGGCGGCCGCGCCGGAGCGCCGCGCGCACGCGCGCCGACAGTTCGCGCAGGCTGAATGGCTTGGTGATGTAGTCGTCGGCGCCCACGTCAAGGCCCGTGACGCGATCCCCTTCGCTCGTGCGCGCCGTCACCATGATGATCGGCACGCGCGACGTTGCCGGCCGTGAGCGCAGGATGCGGCAGACCTCGAGCCCGCCGAGCACCGGAAGATTCAGGTCGAGGAGCAGGAGGTCGGGCGGGCGCTCGCTGACCGCTTTGAGCGCGGCGTCTCCCGTCGACACGATGTCGATGGCCAGGTCGCCCTCGCGTTCGAGGGTGTGCTTGATGAGCCCCGCGATGTCCTGCTCGTCCTCGACAACGAGCACGCGTGAAGATGGCACCGCTTCACGGTAGTGAACGCGGGTTTCCGGCCGGTGACGCCGGCGTTAAATGTACGTTACGAGGGACGGCCGGCCAGGACGCGGCGGACTTCGGTAATCAGCGCGTCCGGCGGGCAGGGCTTCGGGACGAACCAGTCGCAGCCGGCCCGCGTGGCCCGCTGCAGCTCGCCGGACCCGTCGTGCGCCGTCAGCGCGACAACGGGAATGTGGGCGGTCCGCGCGTCGTTCTTCAATCGCCGCGTCGCCTCCCAGCCGTCGAGCACCGGAAGGCTCAGATCCATGAGCACGACGTCCGGCACGTGCGACGTCGTGTGCGCGATGGCATCTGCCCCGTTTCCCGCCTCGATGACATCGAAGCCCGATATCGCGAACTGCTGCGCATACAACTGACGCAGCTCCTGGTGATCCTCGACGATGAGGACGAGCGGCCGCTCGCGTTCCGCGGCCTGAGGAGGCAGCTCGTCCGTGCCAGGCATCTGACAATTATCCCACACGATCATCAGGCCCCAGGGCCCGGGCCTCAGTGCTGTCGAATGAGTCCACGACGATCATGCGAGCACGGCGCGGGCCGTCGCGACGAGCTCTGATAGTATTCGCAGGACAATGACCCAAATCGAACAGGCCCCGAGGCTTGCAGCCGGCCTCGAGGCCGCCCGGCAGTGGCTCCCCGCGCTCCTGCTGTTGTTTGTCGGATCGGGCTGCGCCGCTCTCATCTACGAGGTGGTCTGGTTCCAGCTGCTGCAGCTGTCGGTCGGCTCCTCGGCCGTATCGCTGGGCATCCTGCTGGGCGTCTTCATGGGGGGCATGTGCCTGGGCAGCCTGCTCCTGCCGCGGTTCATCAATCCACGCCATCACCCGCTGAAAGTCTACGCGTGGCTCGAGCTCGGGATCGGGCTGTGCGGGGTGGTGGTGCTCTACGCCGTGCCGGTGATTGGCGAAGGGTACACACGGATCGCGGGGACGGGCCAGGCGAACGTGATCCTTCGCGCGCTCGTCGCCGGCATCTGCCTGGTGCCGCCGACCGTGCTGATGGGCGCCACGCTGCCCGCTATCGCGCGCTGGGTGGAGGCGACTCCGACCGGCGTCTCGTGGCTCGGCTACTTCTACGCCGGCAACCTGGCGGGCGCCGTGGGAGGAAGCGTCCTCGCCGGCTTCTACCTGCTTCGCCTGTACGACATGGCCACGGCCACATTTGTCGCGGTGGGGCTGAACGCGCTCGTGTCGGTGCTGGCCCTTGCCATCGCGAGCCGAGCGCCGTACTCGCCGCCGGAGGGCCCCCAGCCGGAGACGGCCTCCACGACGGGGAAGACGACAGGGAATGCGCGGCTGGTGTACGTCACCATCGCACTCTCGGGCCTGACGGCGCTCGGCAGCCAGGTCGTGTGGGCACGCGTGCTCTCGTTGCTGTTTGGCGGAACGGTCTACACGTTCTCGATGATTCTCGCGGTGTTCCTCGTCGGGCTGGGCATCGGCAGCACCATCGGTGCGGAGCTGGCGCGACGGGTCGCAAGCCCGCGCCTTGCGCTCGGGTTGTGCCAACTGCTGCTCTGTGGTGCCATCGCGTGGGCCGGCTACACGACCGGCTCGTCGATGCCGTATTGGCCGATCAACCCGTCAATCGCGACCGACATCTCCTACACCATTCAACTCGACCTGATGCGGGCCGTCTGGGTGATCCTGCCGGGCGCGCTGCTCTGGGGCGCCAGCTTTCCGCTGGCGCTGGCAGCGGTCGCCGACCGCCAGCACGATCCCGCGCGCCTGGTCGGCGGCGTCTACGCCGCCAACACCGTCGGCGCGATCCTGGGCGCGATCGGTACGAGCCTGTTCCTGATCGGATCGTTCGGAAGCCAGTTCGCTCAGCAGGTGCTGATCAGCGTGGCGCTGCTGTCAGGTTTGCTGATGCTGGTGCCGGCGGGCGCCGAGATCCCGCCACGGGCGCGCACTATCGCGTGGGTCACCGCCCTGGCGGCGGCGCTGCTGGCGACGTTCGTTGCGCGCGCCGTGCCGCCGCTTCCGGGGTTGCTGGTTGCGCACGGGCGTTACTCGGCCACATGGGTCGGGCTGAACCAGATCGTCTATGTCGGGGAAGGCGTGACCGCATCCGTCGCGGTATCGCGCACGGCGAGCGGCACGTTGAACTACCACAACGCCGGCAAGATCCAGGCGTCCAGCGAACCGCAGGACATGCGCCTGCAGCGGATGCTTGGACACATCACCACGCTGGTGCCGGAAAGCCCGGGGAAAGTCCTGGTGATCGGGTGCGGAGCGGGCGTGACCGCGGGCGCGGTGTCGATCGACCCGCTCGTCAAGGACCAGACCATCGCCGAGATCGAGCCGCTGGTCCCGCAGGTCGTGTCCACGCATTTCGCGGAGCACAACTTCGACGTGGTGCGGAATCCAAAAGTCCGCATTCATCTCGACGATGCGCGGCACTACCTGCTCACGACGGACGAGAGATTCGACGCGATCACGTCCGACCCGCTCGACCCGTGGGTCAAGGGCGCGGCAACGCTCTACACGCGCGAGTTCTTCCAGGAGGTCAAGAACCACTTGAACCCAGGCGGCGTCGTCACCTTGTTCGTGCAGTTGTACGAGAGCAACGAGGCTGCCGTGAAATCGGAGATCGCCACGTTCCTCGAGGCCTTTCCCAACGGCGCCGTGTTCGCCAATACCGTGAACGGCCAGGGGTACGACCTCGTCCTGTTCGGTCAGCCCGACGCGCGGCCGATCGACATCGACCGCATCCAGCAGCGGCTGTCCGAGCCGGCGAACGAAGCGATGCGCGACTCGCTGCGCGAGATCGGGATCAATTCCGCGGTCGATTTGTTCGGGACGTATGCCGGCCGGGCGTCGGACATGGCCGGCTGGCTGCGCGACGGTGTCATCAACACGGATCGCAACCTGCGTCTGCAGTACCTGGCCGGTCTCGGCCTGAACCTCTACCGGGCCGATATCATCTACAAGGCGATGATCGCCGAGAGCGCGTATCCCGAGGACTTCTTCGTCGGCTCGCCGGAGACGCTGCAAAAGCTGCGCGACCGCATCGAAAGCTCGCTCGGCAACTCGCGGCCTCAATCCTGATACTCGTCGGTGCAAGGCCCCTTCGCTGTCGGTGCAAGCCTTCTTACGCTTGTCGGTGCAAGCCCTCTTCGCTGTCGGTGCAAGGCGGCTTCCGGGCAGCGAGCTTGCACCAACACCGCGAAGCAGAGATTGCACCGACAGAGTTCAGACGACGGTGCCGGGCTGGATGACTCCCCCCTTCGGCACCACGATGATCCCGCCGCGGATGTAATATCCGTCCCCGTCAATCTCCTCCACGTGCTTCTCGTTGACGAGGCGTGCGCCGTCGCCGATACGCGCGTTCTTGTCGATGATGACCTTGTCCAGCACGACGTCGCGCCCGATCCCGAGCGCCGGGCGCCGGTCGGCCGTGGCCGCGTCCTCGTAGAAGTCCGCCCCGAGCAGCACCGATCGGCCGATGCGCGAGCCGCTCTGGATGTGCGTGCGGATGCCGACCACCGACTCCTCCACCTGGCAGCGGTCGAGGTAACACCCATCGTCGACAATCGAGTCGCGCACGCGGCAGTCGGTCAGGCGCGATCCGGGCATGTGGCGCAGGTGGGTATAGATCGGCTTCCGGAGATCCCAGAAGCGAAACGGTGACGAGGAGCGTCCGAGCATCACATTGGCGTCGTAAAACGACTCGATCGTCCCGACATCGGCCCAGAAGCCGCGATAGAGAAACGGCTTCACCTTGAACCGCTCGAGCGCCCCGGGGATCAGTTCGCGGCCGAAGTCGATCCCGGATTCGCGCTCGAGCATGTCGAGCAGGATCTGGCGGGAGAAGACATACACGCCCATCGACGCCATGAACGGCTGCTCGTCGGCATGCTGCGCGAAGGTGGCGCCGGGCGGGATACTGCGTCCGATCTCCTGCAGCCGCGGCGCCTTCGGCTTCTCCTCGAACGCGACGATGCGGCCCTCGGGGTCGAAGCGGAAGATGCCCATCTGCGTGGCGGCGTCCGGATCCACCGGCTGGGCGGCGATGGTGATGTCGGCCCGCTGGGCCTTGTGCGCGCCGATGAGCTCCGAGTAGTCCATACGGTAGAGATGGTCGCCGGCGAGGATGAGGTAGTAATCGGCCCTGTGCGGAGCGAAGTGCCGGACCGCCTGGCGCACGGCGTCAGCCGTTCCCTGGAACCAGTGCGGATTGTCCGGCGTTTGTTCGGCTGCAAGGATCTCGACGAACCCGCCTGAGAACTGGTCGAGGCGGTACGTGTTCGAGATGTGACGATTGAGCGACGCCGAGTTGAACTGCGTCAGCACGAAGATGCGCCGGATGTCGGCATGCAGGCAACTGCTGACGGGCACATCGATGAGGCGGTATTTGCCGCCGATCGGGACCGCCGGCTTGGACCTCGTCGCGGTCAGCGGGAACAGGCGGGAACCCTGGCCCCCGCCGAGAATGATCGCAAGCGTGTCGTGGGTCATGTCGCGCATGCGCGCTCCAGGCCATTCAAGGACTCTGCCCACGATATCCGGCAGACGCCCGACGTCTTTTAACATAGCTGTAGCTCGTTTGAGATCGATTAGTCACGCCGCGCCGGTAACTTTGGTCATATGCACGTGGGGATACCACGGCGTAGCTGTTGAATACCCAGAGCGCAGGCGTGGCGCTGACCTTCGACGACGCTGAGGTCACCACCCCGAGCGGAGTCGAATCAATGCGGGGTCCGCACCGCCCCCGCGCGGTGGGGTGCGGATGAGGCTCAGCGTCATTGTCTGCGCGCATAACGAGGCGCGTTTTCTTCCGGCCTGCCTCCATTCCCTCCTCGCGCAGTCGCGCCTTCCCGACGAAATCCTGGTCATCGACAATGCGAGCACCGATCAGACGCGCGCCGTGGCGGAGCAGATCGCGGGCGTGCGCGTGGTGGACGAACCGCGCAAGGGCCTCGTGATCGCGCGCGAAGCGGCTCGCCGCCTCGCCGGCGGCGACGTCCTGGTCTATCTGGATGCCGACTGCCGTGCGCCGCTCACGTGGCTGGAGCGGATCGAGACGCGGTTCCTGAGTGATCCCCGGCTCCTGGCGCTGTCCGGCCCGTATCGCTACTACGACTGGGACTGGTGGGGGCGCCTCCTGATCCGCGCCTATGACTTCACGCTGGCCCCTGCCACGCAACTCCTCGTCAAGCACCTGCTGAAGATCGGCACCGTCTTCTACGGCGGCAACTTCGCCGTGCGGCGCGAGGCGCTGGAGCGCATCGGCGGGTTCGACACCTCAATCGACTTTCATGGCGAGGACACCAATGTCGGGCGGCGGCTGTTCCAGGCCGGGAAGGTCGGGCTCTATCACGACTGCTATCTCTACACGTCCGCGCGCCGGTATGTCGTGATGGGGAAGGGCGCGGTGCTCCGCTTGTACGTGCGGAACTTCACCGCCGAGCTGCTCCGTCATCGCCCGAAGGACACGACTCATCTGGATGTGAGGACCTGATGCCTGGGTACGAACCGTTCCTGCTGTGCGACTTCCACATCCACACGAAGTGGAGCGACGGCGTGCTGAGCGTGCGCGAGCTGGTTGACCTGTACGGCTCGACCGGGAAGTTCGACGTGATCGCCATCACCGACCACGTGCTGATGAAAAAGGACCTGCTGGCGCGTGCCGGGCGCCTCGCCACGGTGGGGCGCCGCGCCTTCGGTGTACGGGAAGCGGACTTCGAGGCGTACCTTGACGACATCCGCAGGGAAGCCGGGCGTGCCCTGGAGCAGTACGGCATGCTCGTGATCCCGGGCGCGGAAATCACGCAGAACCGGCTGCGCGGAAAGAAGAACTCGCACATCATCGCGCTCGACATCAGGAAGTACATCAGTGCGGATCAGTCCGCCGACAGCATCCTGCGTGAAATCCGCCGCCAGGGGGCGCTGAGCATCGCCTGCCATCCGCATCACCGGACCACGCGCCGCATCGAGATCAGCACCTGCTACCTGTGGGATCATCGTGACGAGCTCGCGGACCTCGTTGACGTGTGGGAAGCCGCGAACCGGGACGATCTCTTCTCGGTGACCAGCCTCAAGCATTTCCCGTACGTGGCCAGCAGCGACTTCCACAAGCCAAAACACCTCTATTCATGGAAGACGCTTCTGCGATGCGAGAAGACGTGGCCGGCCGTGAAGCTGGCGTTGCGCCAGAACGTGGACGTGGCGCTCACGCTGTTCCGCAACGGTTCGTGGGCCGCGTAGCGTCGCTCTTTTTACAGAACCGTGGCGTGATTGAGACCGTCAGATGCTAGGGTGAGAGATTCAAAGGAGTACCGGTGATGCACGTCAACGTCGCCGATGAAAGCGGCAACCTGTCGTTCGCAGAGGCGATGCAGCGCGTCAGGGCCGAATTCGTGGAAATGCCCGGGCTCCGGGTGACACCGGCGCAAGGGGCGCGCCTGTGGCACTTCGAGAAGGACTTTTGCGAAGCGGTGCTGTCCGCGCTGGTTGAAGCACGGTTCCTCGTGCGGACGCGAAACTCGTTGTTTGCGCGCGCCTGAGCTGGGGCGTCCAACAAAGTTTCCGCACAGTGTGGCCTCCAGGGCAGGGCGCGAAGGATCGCGCCTTGCGTATCTGCGGTTGCAGATACATGGAGATGTCACACCCATGACAATGGTTCCTCCCCGGGAGATTCTTTCCAATCTGCTCACCGAGCTCCTCGGGCACATGCCCGGAATCAGGGATGGCAATGCAGAGAGCGTCCATGACGGCCGTGTCGCCACTCGACGGCTGCGGGAGGTGCTGCCGCTCGTCGGGGCGGCGCATCCCGAACGGGTGGACGCGTTCACCACGGCAATTCGTCGCGCCGGCCGACGGTTGGGTCGTGTGCGCGAGCTCGACGTCATGCGCGACCAGCTCGGCCATCTCGAGCAGCGCTATCCCGATGGCGCCATTGCCGTCGCAGTAGCCAGGCGGACGCTCGCGGAGCGGCAGGAGCGGGCGCGCCGACGGCTGATCAAGTCGCTCGAGCGTCTCCGCCTCGACCGTGTCGGGAAAGGCGCACTCGCGTCGCCAGGCCCTCTCTCTCTGGTGCGGCACCCGACTCGAGCATTCACCGACTGGAGCGCTACCCTTCGCAAGCGGATTGCCGCCCGCGCGCGCGACCTCAGGGACGCGGTCGACCACGGCAGCGGCGTGTACTTTCCGAATCGCATGCACGCCACGCGTATCGCCGCCAAGAAGCTGCGCTACAGCGTGGAGCTTGCCGAGCAGACCGGGCTGTGGCGTCCACCCCGGCTGCTGCGCGACTTGAGACGCATCCAGGCGACACTTGGAGAGCTGCACGACGCGCAGGTCCTCCTGGATCGGCTGGCCGCCCTCGTGCCGCGTGCCGCCGCCGGCAACCAAGACCGCACCGTGCTCGCGAGCGCGCTGCGCTCCGACATCGACGGCTACCACCACGAGTACCTGACGAAGCGCGATCGACTGCGCGCGATCTGCGCGGCGTGTGTGCGCTTCACGGAGAATGGAGCGCAGAGGGCCTGGATGCTGCCGCGCCCGCTCGTGGCCGCCTCGGTGGTCACCGTGCCCGCGGGACTGTTCCTGATTGCGGGCCGCCGCGCGAGCTAGCCCAAGCTGTGGAAGGGGCCGGGCTACCACGGCTTGCGGGGCGCTCGACTCGCAATCAGCGCCTCCAGCACGTTAGGCTCGGCGGGCTTGGTGAGGTGCAGGTCGAAACCAGCATCGACCGCGCGCCGCTGGTCTTCTTCCTGTCCCCACCCGGTCAACGCGACCATCAGCACATCCGGGCCAAGTGCCGAGCGGATCAGGCGTCCCGCTTCATAACCATCCATGCGTGGCATGCCGATGTCGAGCAGGACGACCTCCGGGCGGAAATGTCTCGCGACGGCCACCGCCTGCACGCCGTCGGCGGCGATCCGCACCTCGTGTCCCATGTAATCGAGCATCAGGCGCATCATCTCCGCGGCGTCGGGGATGTCCTCGGCCACCAGGACGCGGCATCGCACCGCCTTGCGGCGTTCACCGCGGGCGGCGGAATCGGGAGGCGGGGCCGCCGGCCTGTCCGCCAGCGGCATCCGCGCGACGAACGTGCTGCCGTGGCCGATGCCGCGGCTCCTGGCTTCGAGCGTGCCGCCATGCAGCTCGATGAGCCGCCTCGCCAGCGTGAGCCCGATGCCCAGCCCACCGCGGGCGCGATCGAGCGCGTGGTCGGCCTGCATGAACATGTCGAAGATGAGGGGCAGCTCCGTTGCCTTGATGCCGATGCCCGAGTCCGTGATGGCGACCATCGCCGACCCGCGTTCCAGCGCGACCGTCACCTCGATGAGGCCGCCGCGGTCCGTGTACTTGACGGCGTTGTTGAGCAGGGCGCCGAATGCCTGCGCCAGCCGCGTGAAGTCGGCATCGAGCCACACGGCTTCCTCGGGCTCCTTGACCCGCAGGACGTGCCCCGCGGCGTCGATCAGCGGCTGCATCGTTTCAATGGCGCTGCGAACGACGCTTCGGAGATCGGCGCGCTCGCGCCGCAGCTCCATCCGGTTGCGCGTGATGCGCGAGATGTCGAGCAGCTCGTCGGTGATGCGGACGAGCTGCCGGAGCTGCCGCTCCATGATGGCCTGCGCCTGTTGCGCGCGTGCGGTGTCGCTGCCCGCCAGGCGCAGGACTTCCAGGGCATTGCGAATCGGCGCGAGCGGATTCCGCAGCTCGTGCGACAGCGTGGCGAGGAATTCGTCCTTGCGCCGGTCGGCTTCGCGCAGCGCGTCCTGGATGCGCTTCTGGTCGGTCAGATCGACGCATACGCTCACGCACCCGCACACCTCCCCGAAGGCGTCGTACAGAGGCTCCACGTCGTTCTGGACGTACAGGACCGTCCCGTCGGCGCGGACGATCTCGATGTCGTTGGTCACGTGGGTGCGTTGCGCGATGGCGTACTGCATCGGCAACTCGTCCGCGGGGACGTCGCGTCCGCCGCGCTGGATGCGGTACGCCGCCGGCCGTGTGCCGGCGGGCGGCGTCAGCGAGATGTTGCTATCGGGATCGAGGGCCAGCAGCCGCGCGAGCGCGGCATTCGCCGAGATGTATCGGCAGCCGGCATCGTGTGCCACCGCGATCGGCACGGGAGCCCGGGACACGAGCGCTGCGAGCGCCCGGACGCGGGTCCGCAGCTCCTCGGGCGAAGCATTGGCGGGAGGATCGAAGGGCTCCAGGAGGTTCACTGGTGTCGCGTCAGGCCCGCAATAACTCGCCTCGTCGCAGGCGCCGGTACAGCTCCAGGGCGTCACCGATGATCCGCACGGCCTGCTCGGGACCGAGCAGGTCTTCGACCACGACCTGCTTGTGCTCGAGCGCCTTGTAGTCCTCGAAGAACCGCCGCAGCTCCCGCAACAGGTGGGCCGGGAGCTGTGATTTGTCCGTGAAGTGCGCAAACGCGGGATCGTGCACGCTGACCGCCACGATCTTGTCGTCGATCCCTTTCTCGTCGCGCATCCGCATCACGCCAATCGCGCGCGCCTCGACGATCGTCAGCGGATAGACCGGCTCCTGCCCGAGCACGAGCGCGTCGAGCGGATCACCGTCGTCGCAGTAGGTCCGCGGGATGAAACCGTAGTCGGCGGGATAGTGGACGGCGCTGTACAGAACGCGGTCAAGGCGGAGAAGACCCGTTTCCTTGTCCAGTTCGTACTTGTTCTTGCTGCCCTTGGGGATCTCGATGACGACCGGAAAGGCGCTCCCCACGACGGCGTCGTCCACGTAGCTGTCGTGCCATGGATGCATGCCACTTCAGTGTATCCCGATCTTCCGGCTGTAAAGCCGGAAGCCACTGGTGAATTCGCGATTCGCGATTCGCGATTCGTGAATCGTTATTGAACGAAATCGCAGATCGCCAATCACGAATCACGAATGGCCGTGGCTTCCGCCTCCGGGCGGAAGATCGTCAAGGAGTGCGATACAGTTCAAACTGACAGTGAGCCCTGACAGCCCGCCGGACGCGAGGCCTGCCGTCACGCGGAGCCCGGAGTCCCACCCGCTCGCGGAAGTCGCCAGACTCTTCTTGCGCCTTGGCTGCACGGCGTTTGGCGGAC
>DATDHP010000455.1:0-2939 GCA_036521515.1 Vicinamibacterales bacterium | reverse complement strand
GGCTCGATCGGCAGTTTCTCGAGTCGCTCGTCCTTCCGCCCGGCATGCGCGTATTGCTGTACCGGAACCTCGAGCCCGAGGTATCGCCGCGCCAGCTGGTCGATCCGTCGGGCAACGCGTCCCAGGCGGCGGCGCTGGTGCCGCTCATCTCTCGCGTGCGCCAGACCGGCGAGGAGGCCAGCGAGCCGATCGAATGGCCCGACGGCGCGGAGGCCATGAATGCGATCCCGCTCACCGGCCGGGACGGACACGTCCTCGGAGTGCTGCTCGTCGGCAGCTCGGGCCGTGAGCTCGCCGCGCTGGTTCGACGAATCAGGTGGAGCGGCGTGGCCCTCGGCGGTCTTGGCCTGGCCCTCGGCTTCGTCCTGAGCTACGTCGTCGCCTCCCGCGTCACCCGCCCCGTCGAGCAGCTCGCGGCCGCCGCTCGCGACGTCGCGGATGGCCACTGGGAGGTCGGTCTCGACCACGTGCGGGCATCGGGCGAGATCGCGGCGCTCGCCGATGCCTTCGAGACGATGACCCGCGAGCTGGTCGATCAGCGCGAGCGGCTGATTCAGGCGGAGCGGGTGGCGGCCTGGCGCGAGCTGGCGCGCCGCCTGGCGCACGAGCTGAAGAATCCGCTCTTTCCGTTGCGGATCACGCTCGACAATCTGCACCGCGCCCGGTCGCTTCCGCCGGGTGAGTTCGACGAGGTCTTCAACGAGAGCATGACCACTCTGGCGACGGGGCTGGCCAACCTGAACACCGTGATCGGCAGGTTCAGCGATTTCTCACGGATGCCGGCTCCGGATTTTGCCGAGGTTTCGCCGAACGCCATCGTCAAGCAATCCGTCGGGCTGTTTCAGGCGCAGCTGCAGGCCCCGGGATCACCGCCGGTTCGAGTAACACTCGATCTCGATGTGGCGGCGGGGACGATTCGCGGCGATGCCGAGCAGCTCGGACGGGCCATTCAGAATCTCCTGCTCAACGCCATCGACGCCATGCCTTCCGGCGGCGACCTGGCCGTGCGCACGCGCCGCTCGAACAGCGTCGTTCACATCGAGGTGTCCGACTCCGGCCAGGGCTTGACCGAAGAAGAGGGCAAGCGTCTGTTCACGCCGTACTACACGACCAAGCGGCATGGAACGGGCCTCGGCCTGGCGATCGTGCAGTCGGTCGTCGCCGATCACGCGGGAAAGGTCTGGGTGGAGAGCGTGCCCGGGCACGGCGCCACGTTCCGCATCGCGTTGCCTGCTGGACCCGGGGCAGGACCGAACGACGGGGGACCCGCGTGAACACGACCGGATCGACGCACGTCACGCGCGTGCTCGTCGTGGATGACGACGCCACGACGCTGGCATCGCTGTCGAGGGCGTTCCGGCTTGCCGGCCATGAAGCGGTGGTGTGTGACAACGCCGCTCGCGCCATCGCCCTGCTGCGCAACGAGCGCTTCGACGTCGTGGTGTCCGATGTCGTCATGCCCGGCAAGGATGGCCTGTCGATGCTCCAGGAGCTGCGGGATCTGGGCGTCGCCACGCCGATCGTGATGGTGTCGGGACAGGCGACCGTCGACATGGCTGTGAGGGCGACGCGTCTGGGCGCCGCCGACTTTCTCGAAAAGCCGATCACCACCGACAAGCTGCTGCTGACGATCGAGCACGCGCTCCGGCTGGCGCGCCTCGAAGAGGAGAACAAGCAGCTGCGCCGCCGCGTCGGCCGGCACGAGATCGTCTGGAAAAGCGAGGCGATGCGGCGTGTGATGGCCCAGGTGGATCGCGTGGCCGCGAGCGAGTCGCGCGTGTGCATTCTCGGCGAGACCGGAACCGGCAAGGAGCTCGTCGCCCGCGCCGTGCATGACCGGAGTCCCCGGAAGGCGCGTCCGTTCGTCACGGTGAACTGCGCGGCCGTGCCGTCCGAGCTGATCGAGTCGGAACTGTTCGGCCACGAAAAAGGCGCGTTCACCGGCGCCGCCGCCCGTCATCTCGGCAAGTTCGAGCAGGCGCACGGCGGGACGCTGTTCCTCGACGAGATCGGCGACATGCCGGCGGCCATGCAGGCAAAGCTGCTGCGGCTGCTGCAGGAAGGCGAGCTCGAGCGGATTGGCGGGGAGCGGCCGATCGTGGTCAACACGCGCGTCATTGTCGCCACCCATCGTGACCTGGAAGCGCTGGTCCGGAAGGGCACGTTCCGCGAAGACCTGTACCACCGCATCTTCGTCTTTCCGATCCCGATGCCGGCGCTGCGCGAGCGCCCGGACGACATTCCGCTGCTGGCCGGGCACTTTGCCGCGCTCGTCGCCGAGCAGAACGGCTGGAAGCCGCGCGGCTTCACACCTGAGGCGCTCGAGCAGCTCGCTCGGTACCGGTGGCCGGGCAACGTTCGCGAGCTGCGCAACGTCGTCGAACGGCTGCTGCTGCTCACCGACGATCTCGTCGACGCCGCGACCGTGCGTCAGGCGTTATCGAGCCGGCCGGCGGCGCGGGGGGCGGGGACCGAGGGCGGCACGCTCGCCGATCGCGTGAGCGCGTTCGAGCGGGAGGCAGTGCTCGAGGAGCTGAACGCCCACGGCCACCGCGTGGCCGAGACCGCGCGCGCCCTCGGCCTCGAGCGCAGTCACCTGTACAAGAAGTGCCAGCAGCTCGGTATCGACCTGAAGGCCGAGCGCTCGCAGACGTGATCACGGCGCAAATTGCGAGCAAGAAGGTCTGGCGTCCGACCGAATGTAGATGGCTTGTTCCTCGCCTTGATGCCGCCTATCGCCGGATCGCAAGCACTCCGGCTAGCACCGGTCCAGCCATCATGACTGCCCACGTCACGCGGTCAACGATACCAGTTGGCAGGAGTCCACGGTCCTTCTGAAACTGGATGACGGCCTCTGCTGTTCTGGGTCCAAACGATCGGTCGGCCTTCAGAGGATATCCGAGCTTGCTCAATCTTTCCTGCAAGGTGGCCACGTGTGT
>DATDHP010000454.1:0-10071 GCA_036521515.1 Vicinamibacterales bacterium | reverse complement strand
GGACGAACCATCCAGACACGCTGTCGGCGAGCCGCTGGATCGGCGCGCGCGAACGCTGTGCCTCGCTGACCATCCGGACGATCTGCGCGAGCAGCGTGTCGCGACCCACACGTTCCGCGCGCATGACAAATGTGCCGGTCGAATTCACCGTGCCGCCGGTCACTTTGCTCCCGGCGACCTTCTCCACGGGAATCGGCTCGCCCGTGACCATCGACTCGTCCACCGTGCTGGCCCCTTCGACAACGATGCCGTCGACCGGCACTCGCTCACCGGGCCGTACGCGTAACCGGTCGCCGACCTGGACGTGCTCCAACGGGATGCCGCGTTCAGCGCCGTCAGCGTCAATCCGAGCCGCCGTCTTCGGCGCCAGGCCGAGCAGGTTGCGGATTGCCGCGCTCGTTCGGCTCCGCGCCCGGAGCTCCAGCACCTGTCCCAGCAGGACGAGCACGACAATGACCGCGGCGGGCTCGAAATACACTGCAACCTCGCCGGCCATCCGAAAGGACTCGGGGAGCAGTCCTGGCGCGAGCGTCGCCGCCACGCTATATGCGTACGCGGCGCCGACGCCCAGAGCGATCAACGTGAACATGTTGAGGTGGCGGTTCACCACTGACGCCCACCCTCGCTGAAAGAATGGCCAGCCGCCCCAGAGGACGACCGGTGTGGCGAGAGCCAGCTCGATCCAGTTGAGCCAGCCCGCGGGCAGGGCGTCATCGAGCGGCTGCCCCGGGATGAGCTCGTTCACCATGAACGCGAGAATCGGGGCCGTCAGCGCGAGTGATACCCGGAAGCGCCGCGTCATGTCGGCGAGCTCCGGGTTTTGCTCGTCGGTCGTGGCAACACGCGGCTCGAGTGCCATCCCGCAGATCGGGCACGACCCGGGCCCTTTCTGCCGAATCCCGGGATGCATCGGGCACGTGTACTCGACCTCGGCGTTGAGAGGTGCCGCGCCTACGCTCGTCGCGCTATGGGTGTGATGAAGTGTCGTCATGGCAGCTCCAGGCCCGGCGCTGTGCCGGCCCGTCTACCTGTATGACGCACGACCCGCGCCGGTCATTACAGGGCGCAGTTTTGCCGGCGGGTTCAGATGGGCATTGCGGGCGAAGAGGAACGGCAGGTGCAGTTCAGGCAGCCGTGCTCAGCACAGATGCCGCAGGATTCCGTCACCCGCTTCTTCAAGGCCGCACGCGCGCGGAAGAGGCGAACGGCGGCATTGCTCGAGGAGAGGCCCTGCTGTTCCGCGTACGCTTTCACGGGCGTTCCCGCAATCTCGATCTGCTGGAGTGCGTCGGCGTACTCGGGCTTCAGCGTTGCCGCGAGCCGTGAGACGCACGCGCAGATCTCGCCTTCGGTCTCGCCCGCCGGGTGTTCGTGCGTGTCCAGCTCCCTGGCAAAAGCCTCGAAGGCCCGTTCCCTCGCGTCGCGTCGTCGGAACTGATCGATGGCCGCGTTGCGCAGCGATCGGTAGAACCAGCGCACGGCGGCTTCGTCACCCGGTGCCTGGTCGGGGCGTGCCAGCAGCTTTGCGAACGCGTCCTGCAGGATGTCTTCGGCGAGCGCGCGGTCACCGACCCGGCGCTCGAGATAGCGGAGGAAGGCGCGATGGTTCTCGAGCAATACCGCAAAGGCAGCGGGAGCGGTTGATTCGGCGAGCGCGCGTGCAGGGTCCATCCGCACAGCATCAATACGCCCGCTCAGTGAGGCGGCTCGCGCTCATGTCGTACCCTGCTTCGTGCCCTGCTGGTCCGTAGACGCCCACTTCGCATGCTCCTGTGACACCAGCGACTCGATTCTCTCCGCCAGCAGGGTGCGCGGGTCGTTCGCGGTCGTGTAGTGGGCGGCTCTGGCCAGAAACAGGTACTTTTCGTGCTTCAGCGATTCGCATGTGGAGCGATACGCGATCCAGTTCCGCTGGTACTGGTTCAGATGAAGCGTCCCTTCGAGGACCGTGATCAATGCGCCAAGTCCACCTGTGATCCAGCGCACTGCGAGCATCTCGAACGCCGTCAGAACCGGAATCAGCGCGGCGGCGACGATGACGACGGTCTTGAGCTGTTTGAACCGTTGTTGATTGAGCGCACTCTTCCTGTCGTACCAGCCGATCTGATCTTCGAGCCGTTCCATCACGTGATCGCCACCGTGGGCGAGCCCTCCGTCTGCGGTCATGCGGCGATTCTAGCTCAACGAAGATCTCGCCCAATCCACGCTCGTGGCTGGTAGCGAAGCTCCGCTTCAAACCGACGAGTGGATCGGCGGATCTTCGCTACTAGAAACTTGCTTCATCTGTCACGACTCAGGCCTTAGGAGATGTCTAGTGAGGCGGCTCGACCAGCGTCTGATAAACCAGTGTCGGGAACTTCTGCCGGATGTCCGTTGCATTGGGCAGGAGCTGCATCATCAGCATGATCACGAGCCGAGCCTCGGGGTCGACTCGATACATCGTGCCGTACGCCCCACCCCACCCGAACGCCCCCGCTGAGTCCATCCCGTTCGCCCCAAACCGGTCCGTGGTCTCGAAGCCCAGCCCGAATCCGAGGCCCGTGGACGAATGCAGCGTGCCCACCTGATTGGTGGTCATGAGTCGCACGGACCGGGGCGCCAGGATGCGGACGCCGTCCAGCACGCCGTGGTTGCGAATCATTTCGAGGAATCGCCCGTAGTCGCGCGCCGTCGACAGGAGACCGGCGCCGCCGGCAAAGCTTCGGCGCGGGCCCTCGACGTACGTCCCCTGGCCTCGCGCGCCTTCGGGCGCCCGCACGATGCGTCCGTCGCTTCCGCTCGCGTACACTGCTGCCAACCGGCTGCGTTGGTCGGGTCGCAGAAAGAAGTGCGTATCGTTCATGCCGAGCGGCCCGGTGATCCGGGTCCGCACGAACTCGTCGAGTGGCACTCCAGAGGCACGTTCGACCACGCATCCGAGGATGTCGGTGTTGTAACCGTACACCCACTCCTCGCCGGGCTGGGCGACGAACGGCAGCGTTCCCAGCCGCTCCATCGTCTCGCAGATTGGTTCATCCTTGTCCGCCGTGTACCAGCCGAAACCGGCGGCGGGCCCCAGACCCTTCGCCTCATAGAGTGCGGCAACATCACCCTGCGTTCCATACGAGATCCCTGCCGTGTGCGTCAGCAGATCGCGAATCGTGATGGGGCGTTTGGCCGGGACGAACGTGACTCCTGTGGCGCTGCGCGTGGCCACCGTTGTCCGCGAGAAGGATGGGATGAAGCGACTGACCGGTTCGTCGAGCCCGATCTTCGCTTCTTCGACGAGCGCCAGGATCGCCACGCTCGTGATCGCCTTCGTCTGAGAGGCGATGCGGAAGAGTGTGTCGGTGGTCATGCGTCGCCCGGCTTCCTTGTCGCTCCACCCGATCGCCCGCTCGTAGACCGGTTTCCCGTCGCGCAGCACGAGCGCGACAGCGCCGGCGATCCGGTTCTCGTCGACGTACAGCTGCAACGCACGGTCAACTCGTGCGACGCGGTCCGCAGGAAGGACCGATGGACGTGCGCTTCGCGGATCGGCAACGGCAGGCGATGGCAGACGCCCCGGTGATGGCGAAGGTGCGGTCGACTGGGCAGACACCACGATGCCGGCGAGCATGACCGGGAGCAGAACGAGCGCTTTTCTCATGGCCGTATCGTGCGCCTGTCGCCACGAGCGAAGCAAGTGGCGCCTGCAGCAGCGCGGGGCTTCCGCCCCGCGGCGGCGCGGTTGAGGTGCGGGACCCGCCGCCTCCGCGTTAGACATCTCCCAAGGGCCTGAGTCGTGAGAAATGAAGCAAGTTCCTGATCGTTCGCCTTCGGTGCTGTCTTGGGCGCGGGCGCCACGGCGCCCGCGCATCTAGTAGCGAAGATCCGCCGATCCACTCGTCGGTTTGAGGCGGAGCTTCGCTACGCGCCCGCTGTATAATCGGCCCTCGTCATCAGCGCGGGCCATCGCGGCGTCTCCAGTTTGGACACTGGCCAGGAGCTCCAGTCCGATGCGACCAATTCCGTGCGGAATTGCCATCGTCTCGATAGCGGCGATGACGTCGCTGGCCGCGCAACAACAGCCGACGAGCGCTGTCCCGACGCCCGCCTCGCCTCACCGCGCCACCCTCGATCGCTACTGTGCCACGTGTCACAACGAACGATTGCGCACGGGAGGCCTCTCGCTCGACAACATCGACGTCGCACGGGTGGCCGACAGTGGCGAGATCTGGGAAAAGGTCATCCGCAAGCTCCGGACCGGCGCGATGCCGCCTGCGGGCATGCCGCGACCGGAGCAGGCGAGCCTTGACGCGTTGGCGCTGTACCTGGAGACGGCGCTCGACCGTGCCGCCGCGGCGCGCCCGAATCCCGGCAGACCTTCCCTCCGTCGTCTTACACGGACGGAGTACGGCAACGCCATCCGCGATCTGCTGGCGGTGGAAGTCCAGTCGGAATCGTTGCTGCCCGCCGACGATTCCCGATTCGGTTTCGACAACATCGGCAGCATGCTGACGCTCTCGCCGCTGCTCGCCGAGCGCTACCTCGCCGCCGCGCGCCAGGTCCGCCGCCTCACGCTGGGAGATCCCGCACTCCGCCCGACTCTCGAGCTCTACGATGTGTCCAAGGATCTCATTCAGGAGGATCGCGTCGGCGAGGAGCTGCCTTTCGGATCGCGTGGCGGCATTGCCGTACGTCATCACTTCCCGGCAGACGGTGAATATTTCTTCACCGTTCGCCTGCAGAGAAACTCCAGGGAATACATCCGGGGCATGCAGGAGCCGCACGATCTCGACGTGCGCCTGGATGGCGCGCGAATCGGACGATTCACGATCGGCGGCGAACGCCGAGGCAGGTCGTCCTTCGTATTTTCGTCGGCGGCGATGGGCGATGTGGCACAGGAGCAGTACGAGCGGACGGCGGACGCGACGCTGGAGGTCCGCCACGCGGTCGCGGCGGGCACGCACCTGATCAGCGCCGCGTTCGTCAAAATCGGGTCCATGCCGGAGGGCCCCCTTCAGCCGCGGATGACGATGTACGACTTCGCGCAGTACAAGGGCGGCGAGCCGGGAGTCGCCCGTCTCGCCATAGGCGGGCCGTACAACGTCACGGGCGTGGCAGACACACCGAGCCGGCGGAAGGTCTTCGTCTGCCGACCTTCTGGACGCGCGGACGAGGAGCGCTGCGCGAGGAATATTCTCTCCACGCTGGCGCGCCGTGCCTACCGGCGGCCCGCTACCGATGAGGACGTCCAGACGCTGCTCGCGTTTTACCAGACGGGGCGCCGTGACGGGGGTTTCGACGCGGGCATCGGACTCGCCCTGGAGCGACTGCTGGCCGGCCCCGAGTTCCTGTTCCGCATCGAGCGCGACCCGGCGAACGTCGCTCCCGGCGCCGCGTATCGCATCAGCGACGTCGAGCTGGCGTCGCGGCTGTCGTTCTTCCTCTGGAGCAGCATCCCGGACGACGAGTTGCTGGAGGTGGCGGAGCGCGGCCGGCTGAAGGACCCTGCCGTGCTCGAACGGCAGGTCAGGCGGATGCTCGCCGATGCCCGCGCGAGCTCGCTGGTGACGAGCTTCGCCGCGCAGTGGCTGAACCTGCGCAGCCTGCGCACCGTGACACCCGACCTGGAGCGGTTTCCGTACTTCGACGAGAATCTGCGTGAAGCCTTCCACACGGAGACCGAGCTCTTCTTCGAAAGCATCCTGCGCGAGGATCGCAGCGTCCTGGATCTGCTGCGCGCCGACTACACGTTCGTCAACGAACGGCTTGCGCGCCACTACGGGATTTCCGGCATTTACGGCAGTCACTTCCGGCGCGTTCGGCTTCCGGACAGCAACCGCGGTGGCCTGCTGGGCCACGGGAGCATCCTGACAGTGACGTCGCACGCGACCAGGACCTCTCCCGTGGTTCGCGGCAAGTGGGTGCTGGACAACATCCTCGGCGCGCCACCGCCGCCCCCGCTGCCGAACGTGCCGGCGCTGAGTGAGCGCGACACACAGGGGAAAGTGCTGTCGATGCGCGCGCAGATGGAACAGCACCGGGCAAACCCGGTGTGTGCCAGCTGTCATCGGCTGATGGATCCGCTCGGCTTCGCGCTCGAAAACTTCGACGGCGTCGGGAGGTGGCGCACGATCGACGCGGGCGCGCCGATCGATGCGTCGGGGGCGCTTCCCGATGGCACGGCGTTTCGCGGTCTCGGCGGGCTTCGCCAGGTGCTGCTGCAGAAGCAACGCGAGCAGTTCGTCTCGACCGTGACGGACAGGCTGCTCACCTACGCACTCGGCCGCGGCGTCGAGCACTACGACGCGCCCGTCATCCGCAGCATCATGAAGGAGGCGGCGCCCGGTGATTACAAGATGTCGTCGCTCATCCTGGGCGTCGCCAGGAGCATGCCGTTTCAGATGAGAAGGTTGGGCGAGTCATGATCATTACCGGTAAGGCGATACCGCGGCGTGCGGTGCTTCGTGGAGTGGGCGCCACCGTGGCGCTGCCCTTCCTGGATGGAATGCTTCCCGCGTTCGCGTCGCAGGCGGAGTCGATCGCCCGTCTGTCGGTCGTTTTTGCGCCGAACGGCGTGAACGTGAACAAGTGGACGCCGGCGACGGAAGGCGCGGGGTTCCAGTTGAGCCCGACGCTCGAACCGCTGGCGCCATTCCGGGATCGCGTGGTGGTGCTGAGCGGGCTCGACAACAGCATCGGCGACCCACGACCCGGCGAAGGCGAGACGGCGCCGCACGAACGCGCCGGAGGAGTCTTCCTCACCAGCGTGCATCCGCAGCGGGAAGGTCGCGTAGGGATCTCGGTCGACCAGATCGCGGCCAGGGAGCTCGGCCGGCGCACGCAGCTGGCGTCGCTCGAGCTCGGCCTGCACAGCAACGACATCGCCGGGCAATGCGAAAAGAGCTGGAGCTGCGCTTACATTCACACGCTGTCGTGGCGGACGCCCACGACGCCGTTGCCCGTTGAGTACCGCCCGCGGGCCGTGTTCGAGCGGCTGTTCGGCGACAACGACAGCACCGATCCCGCCGTGCGCCGTGCGCGACTGCAGAAGGACCGCAGCATCCTCGACTCGGTTGCCGAGGCTGCCGCTCGTCTCATGAGGGCCGTCGGCCCGAGCGACCGCGCCAGGCTTGGCGAGTACCTCGAGGGCATGCGCGACGTGGAGCGGCGGATTCAGCGCGCCGAGGAGCAGTCGTCGCGCGAGCTGCCGGCCGTCGATCGTCCCGCGGGTATTCCCGCCAGCTTCGATGAGCACGCGACGTTGATGTTCGATCTGCAGGTGCTGGCCTTCCAGACCGACCTGACCCGCGTCATCACGTTCATGCTGGGACCCGAGCAGAGCAACCGGACGTACCCCGAGATCGGCGTCCCGGAAGTCCACCACGGGTTGTCACATCACCAGGGCGATCCCGAGAAGCTGGCGAAGCTCGCGCAGATCGATACCTACCACACGAAGATCTTCCGGTACTACCTCGAGAGGCTGCAGGCGACCCGCGACGGCGATGCGTCGTTGCTCGATCACCTGACGATCCTCTTCGGCCGCTCGATGAGCGACAGCAACGAGCACCTGCTTCAGAATCTGCCCATCCTCGTGGCTGGCGGGAGCAACGGACGACTCAAGGGCGGGCGTCATCTGCGGTATCCCAGAGGCACGCCGATCGCGAATCTGTATCTGACACTGCTGGAGGACGTCGGAGTTCCGCTGGACAGCTTCGGCGACAGCACGGGCCGGCTGGAGGGGTTGTGAGAAGTCGCGCGGCACGTGCCACGCCAAATGGATTCTTCGTGCTCTTTGTGTGCACGGTTCGCACCCTTTGTGGCTTGGTCGTCTTCGTGGCCTTCGTGGCGTCGCTCGCGGCGGCGGGGAAGAGCGATGTCGCGGACGCCGCCCAGAAGCGCGACACGGCAGCCGTGCGGGCGCTGCTGAAGGAGCGCGTCGACGTCAACGCGGCGCAGGGGGATGGCGCAACCGCGCTTCACTGGGCCGCGCACTGGGACGACATCGACACGGCGGAGCTCCTGATTCGTGCGGGCGCCAACGTCAACGCCGCGAACGACTACGGCGTCACCGCTCTGGCGCTCGCCTGTACGAACCAGAGCACCGCGCTGGTGGAGAAGCTGCTGGCGGCTGGAGCCAATCCTTCTGCCGCACAGACAACCGGTGTGACGCCGCTCATGGAGTGCGTCCGTACCGGCACCGTCGCTGCGGTGAGATCGTTGCTGGCACGTGGCGCTTCCATCGATGCCAGGCATGCAAGAACGGGACAGACGGCTCTCATGTGGGCTGCAGCCGGGAAACAGACGGAGATAGCAAAGCTGCTCATCGAGCGCCGGGCCGACGCGCGCGCCCGCTCGACGGGCGGTTTCACGCCATTGATGTTCGCGGCGCGGTCGGGAGATTTGGACTCCGCCCGCATGCTGCTGGAGGCAGGTGCGGACGTGAACGAGGCGACGCCGGAATATGGCAGCGCGCTCGTGGTGGCGAGCGCCGGCGGCCACCAGGCGCTGGCCGTTCTCCTGCTCGACAAGGATGCAGACCCGAACGCCGCCGACAGAAACGGGATTACCGCGCTGCACAACGCGGCACAGCGCGGGCTCACTGCGGTCACCGGCGTCAGGTACGACGACTCGTACCGCGTGCAGCCGCCGAACATGCCGGATCTGGCAAAGGCGCTGCTCGCTCGCGGAGCCAACCCCAATGCCCGGATCAGGGCAAACGACCCGCGCGGCCCCGATGGGACGCCTTTTACGATGAAAGACGCAACGCCCTTTCTCCTCGCGGCGGTTGCCGGCGATGCCTCACTCATGCGACTCCTGGGGCAGAATGGCGCCGATCCGCGGCTGACGGCCGAAGGCGGCGTCACGCCGCTCATCGCCGCCGCGCGATCGGCGTGCACGGGATCCTGTGAGTTCCAGGGCGCCAACGCGGCAGTCAACCAGGCTGCGACGGAAGCGGCGTTGGAGGCGGTGAAGGTCGCCGCGGAGCTCGGCGGCGACGTCAATGCGGCGACCGAAGAGGGACAGACGGCCATGCACATGGCCGCCTTCAGCGGCGCGGACGGCCTCGTTCAGTTCCTCGCCGACCGCGGCGCCAGGGTGGACGTGCAGGACAAGCGCGGCGAGACCCCATGGAGCATGGCTGCGGGGCTCAGCACCGTTCTCAGGTATCGAGGGCAGTACGGCGCCCACGAGAGCACGGCAACGCTGCTGCAGAAGCTGGGGGCTCGACCCATCACGCAACAAGAGCTGGAAGCCCGCGCCGCTGCTCTCGCGGCGCGATGACGGCGCACCTGTGGCTTCCGGCTTCAGCCGGAAGAGAACGGGACCTTCCGCCTGAAGGCGGAAGCCACAACAACCGTTGATGTGGAGGCCGACCTTCAGGTCGGCCCGGGCGGGCCGGAGTCCGAAGCCCGTGGCTACGTCGAGCTCTTCTCGCTCGCCGCTTCCTTCCCGGCGATGAAGCCCTGCGTGATCGCGCGGCCCTGCCCATGCTGACTGCAGCCGCCCGCTGACTCCCCGCCGCAGTAGAGGCCGGGGATCAGCTGCCCGTTGAAGTCCATCACCTGGCACTTCATGTTGATGCGCAGCCCGGCATAGGTGTCGTGCACGACGGGCGACGCCCACGCAGCGTAAAACGGCGGCGTCCGGACCTTGTATTTCGGATTCGGCTTCTCGAAATCGGGATCGTGGCCGAAGTCGACGATCGCGTTGTACCTGGCAACGGTGGCTTCGAGATTTTTCGCCAGCATGTCGACTTTCTGGTACGGATTCTTTCGAAGCTGCGTCGCCAACAAGGCCAGCGTGCCGGCGCTGAAGAAGAAGAGCGGATCCGTTGCCGGCGCCGCGATATCCCATTTCTCGCGTTTTACCGCATCCGCGTCGAAGATCGCCCATATCGGTCCGGCAGCAAAGTCCGGCGGCTGCGAACCCTCGTTCGGCGCGAGCGCGGCGTCCAGGAAGTTCTGTGGTCTGTACGTAATTCGTTTCGCGTTGCGCCAGTCCCCCTGCACGTACGGATCGAGGAACCCGTGGTGCGTGCCGTACGGCCAGCCTTCCGCCGTCTCGTCGTAGAACCGCCTGCCGACCTGATTCACCAGGATCAGG
>DATDHP010000453.1:0-3613 GCA_036521515.1 Vicinamibacterales bacterium | reverse complement strand
GACATCCAGTGGATACAGTCGATGGTGAGGTTCGCGGAAGCCCTCGGCATGGAGGCCGTCACCCCGGTCTGGATGCAGGCCTTCTTCAAGTACGAGGACGGCCCCGGGGACGCCCTCGATCCAGGCTACAACAAGCAGGTCGCCGAAGCGATCATGCGCGGCGAGCGTACGAGAACCTATGAGGCGATCCGGGCGCTTACCGGCAAGTCGACATAGAGCCCGCTGCTGGCGTCTGGCCACCCTCCTGGCGCTCCTGCTGGCGGGTGGCTGTTCCAGCGACGAGGCCCCCGCCCCGACGCCGCCCGACACGGCGGCGCGGGATCAGTTCATGACCCAGCTCGGGAGCGCTCTCGACAACGTGATCGCCCAGTCGGAGCGCTTCCCGCAGAATCCGCTGATCTTCGGGGTGAACCACCCGCTGGCGCACGAGGCCTGGATCGACCGCTTCTCGCAGCAGAATCAGGAGCTGTTTCTCGATGGCCTGATCGAGGCCGGCGTCCATCGGGTCGACATCAACATGGGCCTCTTCCCGTGGTTCGACGGTCCGATGATCGCCGGCGTGTCCGGCGACCGTGGGCGCGCCATGGCCACCTACGACTCTCTCGTGCAGCGCATCCGCGCCCGCGGGCTGCAGCTCGCCATCAACACGCAATATTCGGCGGTCTATCATCGGATGGCCACGGTGGAGGAGTGGGCCGATGCCGCGGTGCGCACCTATCCCATCATCGCCGCGCGCTACCAGCCGGATACCATGATTGTCGTCCACGAGCCGACGACCATGGCCTCCAGGCTCGGCGTGAGCACCACCCCGCAGCAGTGGGCCACGTTCGTTGACCGGACGATTCGCGCGGTCAAGGCGGCATCGCCGCGGACGCGCACCGGCGTCGGCGGCCTGCACACAGAGGTTGATTACCTGCGCGCGATGACCGACGTACCGAACGTCGAGGTCATGACGATCGACATCTACGAGATCGGCGCGCTGCCAGCCTACAATGACCTCATCACGCTGGGCCGCTCGAAGGGCAAAGCCGTCTACATCGAGGAAACCTGGCGCACGCCGTACTCGACCGACAGCCGCCTCACCGTGGACCAGCGCGGCTCCGCCGGCATCGGCCTTTCCATGTTCCAGTCGCTCGACGCCAAGTGGCTGCGCGCCATCGCGCGCTGGGCCGGCGCCCTCAACATCGAGGGGGTCACGCCGTACTGGTCGCAGACATTTTTCAGGTACGTGTCGGAAGGTGGCGACGGGATCGACCCGGTTTACAACTCCATCGTCATGCAGGCGGTGTCCAACGGTGAGCGCACGGCGACGTTCTTCGCCTTCCGCGACCTGATCAGTTCGTCGGTTCCGCCGAGACGGCAGGAGATCGAGTCGCTGGATCGCGATGACTGGTCGGGCCTCGCGCGCTGATCCGGAGTTCACTTCCGATTTGAATCGTCTTCGTGCTCCTGTGCGGCGCCGCTCACGGGATCAGCACGCCGGGGCTGTCGTCGATGATCGACACGCTGTTGCTGTTCGAGTTCACCACGTACACGCGGCCGGCGCCGTCCACGGCCAGGCCGTCGGGCGTCACGCCGGTCGGGATGGTCGCCATCACCACGTTGGTGGCGCCGTCGATCACCGACACGGAGTTGCTCGAATAGTTCGCCACGAACACGTGGCCGGTTGCAGGGTTCACGGCGACCGCCGACGGCTCGCGTCCGACGGCCACGGTCGCGATCACCGCGTTGGTGGCGCCGTCGATCACGCTCACGCTGGCGCTGAGATAATTGCCCACGTACACCCGATTGGTCAGCGGGTTCACGCCGACGGCATCCGGGTCGCGCCCGACGGGGATCGTCGCGATCGTGGCGAGCGTGGCGCCGTCCATCACGGAAAGGGTGCCGTCGTAGCCGTTGGCTACGTAGAACCGGCCGGTTGCGGGGTTGGCGCCCATGCCGAACGGTCCGCGGCCAGACGGGATGGTGGCCACGACGGCGAGGGTCGCCTCGTCGATCACCGAAACGGTATTGCTGCCGTAGTTCCCGATGAACGCGCGCCCGGGCAGCCAGGCGGCAGCGCACGGGAAATCGCCGACGGGCACCGTGGCGACGACGGCGTTGGTCGCGCCGTCGATCACACTGACGTCCTTCGTGTTCACGTTGGCGACGAACACGAGACCACTGGTGGCGCTGCGGGCGATCGCGCAGGGGAGTTCGCCGACGGGGACGGTGGCCGTGACGGCGCCGTTCACGCCGTCCAGCACCGAGACGGTGTTGTCGCCGCCGTTGGGGATCCACGCCCGCCCGGCTGCGTCCGCCGCGGCGCCGATCGGATAGAAGCCGACGGCGACTTCCGGCGGCGGCGGCCCGGCGGCCACGGCCAGCGGGCCGGCGAGGTTGACGCCGAGCCGCCCGCCGCCGCGCAGGAAGGCGTTGTACGCGCCGGCGGCGAGAGTGGCGGGGACTGGCAACGCGCGCACGAACCCTCCGCCGGTGACCCTTGGAATGCCAAAGACGATTGGTGTACCGGAACCATCGACGACGCCGAACGCCGCCGCGACGGTTCCGGGCGGGAACCCGCCAGCAAGGACCGAGACGCTGTCACCGGGCGCCACGGCCAGCGGCGAGAAGGCGAACCACGGCGTCGCCGGCGGCAGGACAGACAGCGTGCCGATCAGGTTGATCGCCACCCGCCCACTCGAGCCATCCCGCACGTTCATGAAGTACGGTCCCGGGATCGCCGGCGCGTCGACGGTCACCGAAAAAGCGCCCCCGGTCGTTGGCGCGACGGCCAGGACCATGGGCGCACCTGCGGTATTGATGGCCAGTATGATCGCGGCTCTCGAAAATCGCTCGCCTGTCACCGTCACTGTCCCGCCTGCGCCAATAGCGTCCGGGGTGAAGCGGAACGTGGGCGGCAGCGGGGGCGCCGCCTGCGCGAGCGGTCGAACGTCGGCGAGGGACGCGAGTGCGAGGGCCGTAACGCAGACGAGTAGCCGTTTGCTCATGGTGCTCGAGTTCAGGGCGACACGAAGACCCCCCCGCTCGAGATGGCGAGGATGGTATCCCCGGCATCGTCGCGGGCGCGGGCGCGGATGAGATAGAAGGCGGGGCCGGCCAGGGCGCCGGAATGATCGCGGCCGTCCCACGTGGCCGTTACCAGCCCCGGGTTCGTCGGTGTCCAGTCGCGCAGCGTCCTGACGACCGTGTAGTTCGGGGAGATCTCGCTCACGCTGAGGATGTCGAGATGCGTTTCGCCCGGCGTCACGAGGAGGAAGTCGATCCCCGTCTGCTGCCCCGTGCCCGGATCCGTCGATCGAGCCACGCCGACACGCCAGCCCGCTGCGCGCACGCCGGGTGGCAGCAGCGCCGTCCCCAGTCCGCCCGCAAGTTGAAGGACACGCCGGCGTCCAATCATCGACGAAAGAGGCCCTCCAATGCTCGTGCGCATTCGCGCGAGGCTGTAGCATTCGTCGCGGCGCAAGCACCTGTCAAGATCGGATATATACTCGCCGCATTCACCCCTGCTCGATGCTGCGGCGACTTCTCACGGGCGTCACGGTGGCGCTTGCCATCATCATTGCCGCGGCGGCAACGGCCGCGACAGCGCAACTGGTTGCTGGGCAAACTA
>DATDHP010000452.1:0-4820 GCA_036521515.1 Vicinamibacterales bacterium | reverse complement strand
CTTGTGCTTTGTGCCTTGTGCATTGATCTCTACCTCGCGCCCACTGCGCGCGACTCGATCCGCGCTCCCAGCGCGCGCTCGAACTCTGCCAGGCCGCGGCCGATCTGCGTCGGCTGCTGCACACGGCCGAACATCACGTCGGCGGTCTTGTACCCGTTGCCGGTGATGCATATCACCACCGACTCATCCCGCCCGATCACGCCCTTTTCGACGAGCACCCGCGTCGCGGCGAGCGTCGTCCCGCCGGCGGGCTCCGTGAAGATGCCCTCGGTGCGCGCAAGCAGGTGGATGGCGTCCAGGATTTCCGCGTCGCTGACCATCGCGCCGGTGCCGCCGGTCTGCTTCACGACCTTCACGACCTGGAAGCCGTCGGCAGGGTTGCCGATTGCGAGTGACTTCGCAATCGTGTCGGGCTTCACGGGATCGGGGAACTCGACGCCCGCCTCGAGCGCACGGATGACTGGCGCGGACCCGGCCGGCTGCGCCGCGTGAATCCTCGGCAACGTGCCCTCGACGAGCCCGACGTCCCTGAATTCGCGCAGCCCCTTGAAGATGCGCGGCAGCAGCGTTCCGCCGGCCACCGGCGACACGATGTGGTCGGGGAAGCGCCACCCGAGCTGCTCAGCGATCTCGAACGCAATGGTCTTCGCGCCTTCAGCGTAATAGCTGCGGAGATTGATGTTGGCAAAGCCCCACCCGTAACGATCCGCGATCTGCGTGCAAAGACGGTTCACGTCGTCATAGTTGCCTTCGACGGCGACGATGTGGGGGTCGTAGATGGCGGCGCCGAGCACCTTCGCCGGCTCGAGGTCGTTCGGAATGAACACGTAACAGGGCAGCCCGAGTCGCGCGGCGTGCGCGGCCACGCTGCCGGCAAGGTTCCCTGTCGAGGCACACCCGAAGATCTGAAATCCAAGCTCGACCGCGCGTGTTGCAGCCACCGATACAACGCGGTCCTTGTACGAGAACGTCGGATGGTTGACCGAATCGTCCTTGATGTAGAGCTCGGCCACGCCAAGCTCACGCGCCAGCCGCGTCGCGCGGACCAGCGGCGTGTAGCCCGAGTTGAAGCCGGTCTTCGGCTCCTGCACCGGAAGTAACTCCAGGTATCGCCACAGGCTGCGAGGCCGCGACTCGATCAGGCTCCGACTGATGGCCGCGCGGATTGCCGCGTAGTCGTATGACACCTCCAGCGGCCCGAGGCAGTCGCTGCACACCCACAGCGCTTCGGGCGGATACGTGGCCCCGCAGAGGTGGCACGTCAATCCGGCGACGAATTTCATACGGTTCTCCCGTGCGCGGACACCGCAACGTCCGGCACTTCCTGAGTCTGGTGGACACTCAACGTGCGCACCGTGACAGGCACCCCGGCGCGTTCACAGGTCGTCACGAGCAGCCGCTCCACTCGCGGAAAATTGCGATGCGCGAACACCGCCACCGTCGGGCCGGCGCCCGACAGGAACGCACCCAGCACATCGGCGTCGTCAAGGGCCAGCACCGCCGCGAGGTGCGGCACCAGCGCGGCGCGCGCGGACTGATGCCACCGGTCGGCGACTGCCTCGCGCAGCCGCCCGTAGTCACCGGCCAGCAGCGCGTGGACGAGCGCCAGCACGTGCTGCAGGTTGAACACGGCGTCCGTCCGCGTGATCTGCGGCGCAAGAACCGCGCGTGCCTTGGCTGTCGGCAGCCTCGTGAACGGCGTGGCCGTTACGACACGCACATCCGCCGGCCACGGCCACTTCAGTACCAATGGGTCGCGGCCCTCGCGCTCGACCACAGAGGTCAGACCGCCGTGCAGCGCAGGCGCTGCGTTGTCAGCGTGCCCTTCCAGTGACGTTGCCACGCCGAGCATCACCTCGGCGTCAACCGGGCCGGCCACGCGCTCGAACACGCGGACGCCTGCCACCGTTGCCGCCGCGCTGCTGCCCAAGCCGGCGGACATCGGGATGTCGCTCTCGACCTCAGCCACCACCGTCGGCGTGCGCCGTCCTGTGCGCTGCACCATGGCCGCGAACGCCCGCTCCACCGAGTTGCGGCCCCTGACCGCTGGCGTGCTCTTCACCACTTCGAGCCTGCTTCCTCCATCATCGCGAACCTCGAGGAGGCGCACTCGAAGGTAGAGCTTGACGGCGAGACCCAGCGTGTCGAATCCACCGCCCAGGTTAGCCGTCGAACCCGGGACGACGACCTGCCCGGAGGTCATGCTGCCGGCCTTAAGTGACACGAAACAGGAAAGATATCATGTTTGATCACTTAATCCCCGAGCAGCATCGGCAACGCCAGCGGCGGTGCCGCGTGAAAATCAGCCCCGGCGATGTCGTCGAGAGCCGACAGCAGGGCCGCCTCCTCGCATGCCTCGACTGTAATAACGAAAGGAAGGGCATTTTTCGGATACCCCGGTTCTTGAAGGACAGCGTCGAGATTGATGTCCTGCCGCGCCAGCGCTGCCGCAATCGCCGCCAGGATGCCGGGCCGGTCGTGGACCACGAACCGCATGTAATAAGGTCGCGGCGGGGCCGGGATGACCGTTCCTGGCAACCACTCCTCCGCATGCTCTCCATTGCGGGTTTGCCCGGCCAGCGCCAGCAGGTCCGACACCACGGCCACCGCCGTCGCCGGGCCGCCCGCGCCCGCGCCACTGAAGCTGCTCTCCCCGCCAAACTGGCCAAAGATGGTGACTACGTTGTCGGCGCCTTCGTTCCGGCCAAAGCTGGAGTCGCACGGAACGAGGGCGGGGCCGACAAACGCATGGAAGCCCTCGTCTCTTGCATCGACCATCGCAATCTGGCGAATGGTGCAACCGAGACGTGTGGCGTATCGGAAATCCGCTGCGCTTATCGGCCGAATGGAGCTCCTCGGGATATCTGCCAGCCGCAAGTGCCGCCGGAACGCAATTCCGCCGAGGACCACCAGCTTGGCCGCGGCGTCATCCCCGTCGATGTCGGCGCTCGGATCGGCCTCGGCATACCCAAGCTTGCGTGCGTCCTCGAGCACGGGGGCCATGTCCTCGTGGCTCCTGGCCATGCGGCTCAGCACGTAGTTCGAGGTCCCGTTGAGTATGCCAGCCACGCGGCGCAGATTGTCCCCGGACAGCCCCTCCCGCACACCGTGAATGAGCGGCACGCCGCCGCCAACGGCAGCCTCGAACCGAAGTTGGGTTCCGCGTTTGGCCGCCAGGTGCAGCAGCTCGGGACCGTGCGCCGCCAGGAGCACCTTGTTTGCGGTGACAACAGACGCACCCTGCTCGAGCGCCCTCCGCACCCAACCACCGACCGGGTCCACTCCGCCGATGACCTCGATGACGACGTCTGGCATCGAGCCAAGCAAGTCGTCGACATCCTCGGTCCATTTCACGGTCGCGGGCACCCATCCGGCACGCTTGCGCGCCACGTCGCGGTTGAAGACGTGGGTGAGCTGCACGCGGCTCGCGAGCTCCGGTCGCTCCACGAGGATTCGCGCCACCGACGCTCCCACGGTCCCGAAGCCGAGCAGCGCCACACGGAGCGGCCGGCGTCCCGGCTCAGCCACTTGCACCGCCGCGAGATGGTCGACGAGGACATTGAACTCGCTGCTCACAGCCTGGCTCCTGCATGTGGGGATCCGCTTGTCTCACCGGCACCATCCTCGGACGCTGCGGGCTCAAGGGTACCCGGTGACACAGGCAAAAAAAAACCCGCCGACCTCATCGAGTCGGCGGGTTCCTGGTTTCCTTCGCCCTTCGCTACCTGGCGTCTGGCAAACTCACGGTTCCGCACCGACCCTGGTGATACACGACCGCATGAGCATGCCCATGGCATGGATGCTAATGATCGCGATCACGGCGATTTGGGCCGGGCCGAACATTTGCCGGGTAGCATACACCGGACTCCGGTCTTCGGTCTACGGTCTTCGGTCACCTCGGGGTCCGGGCTCCAGGGACTGCAGACCGGAGACCGGAGACCGTAGACTGTAGGAATGTCGCCGCCCTCCCATTTCACGATTGGGATCATCCAGGATCACGCAACCGCGGACGTGGCCGCGAACGTGGCGCGCGCCGAAGCGCTGATCCGCGCCGCCGCCCGCCTCGGCGCCCAGATCGTCTGCTTGAAGGAGCTGTTCAACTCGCTCTACTTCTGCAAGTCACAGGTGTGCGACCGCTTCGACCTCGCGGAGCCCATTCCCGGCCCGACGACCGCGAGGATGCAGGCACTCGCCGGGGAGCTCGAGGTCGTCATCATCGTGCCGATCTTCGAGCGCCAGGCGCCGGGCATCTATCGCAACTCCGTCGCCGTCATCGACGCGGACGGCACCCTGCTTGGCGTGTATCACAAGATGCACATCCCGGACGATCCGCTTTTCAATGAGAAGTACTACTTCACTCCGGGTGACGGACACTTCGATTACCACGGCGAGAAAGCCGGTGAAGCGAACGGCTTCAAAGTGTGGAAGACGCGGTACGCGACGATCGGCGTGCTGATCTGCTGGGACCAGTGGTATCCCGAGGCGGCGCGCATCACAACGCTCCTCGGCGCGGAGGTGATCTTCTATCCCACCGCCATCGGCTGGCACCCGGCGGAGAAAGACGAGTGGGGGGCCGCGCAGGTCGAGGCGTGGCGCACGATTCAGCGGAGCCACTCGATCGCCAACGGCGTCTACGTCGCGTCGCCGAATCGCGTCGGCCACGAGGACGAGCCGGGCACGAACGGCATCACGTTCTTCGGCCACTCGTTTATCTCGGATCCGTTCGGCCGCTACGTGGCCGAGGCGGGCGAGGCTGAAGAGATCGTGATCGCGCAGTGCGACCCGAAGCTGATCGAGACTGTCCGGCGCAACTGGCCCTT